>NZ_CALJRY010000298.1 GCF_937976295.1 uncultured Rothia sp.
CTTCGTGCTCGCTCCAGGTGGGCTGCTGGTCAATGTGCAGCTGACGCCAGGTGTCCAGGCCGTGGTCGGGGGCCTGCGAGGTGCTGAGGTTTTGATTGCTCATCTTCACTCCATCGGGATGGTCTTGTGCGTTTTCTGGTTCAGCCCCGTTTCGGGTGCTCGGCGCGCCGCGTGCGGCGTGCTGGCTTACGATTCTTCAGACTGAATAGACCTAATTGTACTCTTGCTTACTTCAACACCTAACCCTGCTGTCAGGTACATCTCACATGTTTAGATAGCGTCCCGGTGTCGGTGGTCAGCGGGTTAGTGTTCAGGGGGTTGAGATGAGCAGCAACAGGCTGAAAAGCACCGTCGCACAACGGCATACGAAAGGGCGGGATGCGGCATGTACCGCATCCCGCCCTCTGGCGTATGTGTGCGCTCAGGGAGCTGTCTCAGGGTGCTGTCTCAATGTTTAGTGCTGCAGGTGTGCGATTGCCGCCTCAGCGCTCATGTTCTTATCAGCCATGAGCTTCTTGACGCGGTCAGCGTAAACGTCCACGTATTCCTGGCCGCTCAGGGTACGGATTTCAGCACCGATACGGTCGGCAATTTCACGCTGAACGCGGTAGCTCGTGTCTGAGCCGTCGGTGTATTCCTCGAAGATGAGGGGCTTGCCGATAATGGTGCGCACCCGAATGGGCTTGCCGTCGTGGCGCAGGCGGATACGGTTCGAACCTGAGGGCTGAATCAGGTCGGTACCAATCTGGCCGACGGGCACTACGGGCACGCCGGTTTCCAGGGCGAGGCGGGCGACACCGACCTTGGGACGGTAGCCGCGTCCGTCGGGGCTGCGGGTGCCTTCAGGGTAGATGCCGATCACGCCGCCGTCCTTGAGGACCTGCGCGCCGGCGTTGAGGGATTCCTGGCTCTTCTGCCCGCCCGAACGGTCCATGGGAAGCTGGCCAACACCGCGGAAGAACGCCGCCATGGCGCGCCCCTTCACGCCGGGGGTGGTGAAGTAGTCGCTCTTGGCGAGGAAGTTTACGGTGCGTGGCATAGCGAGAGGAATGAAAATGGAGTCGCAGAACGCCAGGTGGTTACTGGCGACGATGTAGGGGCCCTCGGGCAGATTCTCTAGGCCCACCACGTCATGGTGGTACAGTCCCTGCAACAGGGGGGAGCCAAG
Source organism: uncultured Rothia sp. (assembly GCF_937976295.1). Classification (GTDB taxonomy): domain Bacteria; phylum Actinomycetota; class Actinomycetes; order Actinomycetales; family Micrococcaceae; genus Rothia. Next base: position 1,169 of record NZ_CALJRY010000298.1, read on the forward strand.
AATCTTGAGCGTTGAATAGAGGGCGGTGTTAGGCATGGGGTCTCCTCTCTGAATGTTCCCGGCTCAATTCTAGCGTGTCTGGAGAGGCGTAAGAGAACGCGCGATAATTAAAGAAAAGAGAACGATTTTTCTGCGCACCGGTGTATCGGGTGCTCGGGTGCGCTGGCGGCGATATACCAGCACCGCTACTGTCTCTGTGGTAGCCGGTCAAGGTACACTATAGAGCCTCACCTGCGCTCATACTCACGCAGGTTGGCGAAGGAGGACCATGAGCATTTTTGATAACTCGTTGGATCCGCTCAAGCGGATGGGCCGCAAGGCTCGCGAGCACCGGCTTCTAGCAACCCAAAATGTTAAGGATTCCCTGGCACGCCGCTTCGGGGAAGAGCAGGATGCGCTCGACCACTCCCCTGTTTCTTTTACCCCCGATTCGGCTCAGCATTCCGTGGGTATTTTGCTGGTGCATGGTTTTACGGGTTCGCCACACAGTATGCGCCCGGTGGCTCAGCATTTTATGGAGCTCGGGTATGCGGTGGAGATGCCTGTGCTGACCGGTCACGCGACCCGTTGGCAGGATTTGCGTGATAGCACGTACCAGCAGTGGTTGGCTTCTGCTGAGCAGGCGTACCGTCGCCTGACCGATCAGGGGCTGCAGGTGGTGGTCATTGGCATGTCGATGGGTGGCACGGTGGCGACTCATCTGTCGGCGCGTCTGCCGGTTGCGGGCACGGTGCTGATTAACCCCTACATGGTGGATGTGAACCCGATGATGCGCCACGCCGGTAAGGTCTCGAAGGTTCTGCCGGTCCTGAAGGCAATTGGTTCCGATATTGCGATTCCGGGCGTGAGCGAGGGCGCGTATTCTGTCGTTCCGACGGCGGCGGTGCATCAGCTGCATCTTTTGGGCGCTGAGACTCGTGCTCTGATTCCGCAGTTGAAGTCACCGGTTCTGTATTTGCGTTCACTGGGCGATCATACTGTGTCGGATAGCTCCCACAAATATTTTCTCGAACGTTGTTCAGTTCCTGTAGAATTTAGGTGGCTGACCCGCAGCTACCATGTGGCAACGCTCGACTACGACGCCGAGTACCTTCTCTCTACTGTTCAAGCTTTTGTCACATCCCTAAACCACTAAATTCTGAAGGTTCCACCCGCTGCAAAACTAGCGAATGCATCACCCGCCGCGGTGGGCAGAACAATCAGAAAGCTATCACGGCACCTCGAGAAATCGAGGACAGCCCGCGGCCCGGACCGCCCGAGCTGACGCCCTGATTTGAAAGGCGCATTATGAAAGTCTTCTCCACCCCCGCTGAGGTGCTTGTCGACCCCTCGCTGAATCTGACAAGCATTGTTGAGCGCCACCGTGCCGATAGCTCCAATCCGGTGCTGTACCGCCGTCAGATGTCTCCGGGTAACTGGCAGCCGGTTCGCGCCCAGCAGTTCCACCAGATGGTGACCGACCTGGCTAAGGGCATGATTGCCGCTGGTATCCGCCCGGGTGACCGCGTGGGTATTATGAGCCGCACCCGTTTTGAGTGGACCGTCATTGACTTCGCGATTTGGTATGCCGGCGCTGTCTCCGTGCCGGTGTATGAGACGAACGCTGCCGCTCAGGCGGCGTGGGCGCTGTCCCATTCTGAGGCTATCGCTATCTTCGTCGAGGATGAGAAGCTCCTGAATCGTGTGGCTGAGGCTGAAGAATACGCCGCTTCTACTTCTGAGCCGTGTCAGCTCAAGCACCGCTGGGTCATTGAGAACGGTGACCTTGATACCCTCAGCGCTCGCGCGTCCGAGGTGAGCGATGAGCAGCTGGAGCAGGTACGTTCCGCTAGCGGCTGTGATGACATCGCGACCATTGTGTACACCTCCGGTACGACCGGTCGCCCTAAGGGTTGCCCGCTGACTCACGGCCACTTCCTGAACCTGAGCGCGAACACTAAAATTGCAGAGTCTGAGATTGCAAACCCCCGCAACTCCTCCATTCTTTTCTTGCCGCTGGCGCACGTTCTGGCGCGTCTGATTCAGGTTCTGGCGCTGGATGCCGGTCTGGTGATCGGTCACTCCCCCAATATTAAGAACCTGGCGTCTGACTTGGATAGCTTCAAGCCGACCATGCTGCTGGTGGTGCCCCGCGTCTTTGAGAAGGTGTATGAGGGCGCCATGGCGAAGGCGGCTAAGGGCGGTAAGTTCAATAAGGCTCTCTTTGAGCGTTCCACCGATATTGCGGTGCGCTGGTCGCAGGCGAAGGTTGAGGGACGCGTGCCCATCAAGCTGGCGGCACAGTACGCTCTGTACGACAAGTTGGTCTACTCGAAGCTGCGTGCGGCTCTGGGCGGCAAGCTGCGTTACGCGGTCTCCGGCGGCGGTCCCCTCGGCGAGCGCCTGGCGCACTTCTTCCACGCGGTGGGTGTGCAGGTGGTTGAGGGTTACGGTCTGACCGAGACCTGCGCCCCGATTGCGGCTGGCCGCATCAACCCGTACCAGATTGGCATGATTGGCCCGCTCCTCCCCGGTGCAGAAGGCTATATCGCTGAGGATGGCGAGCTTCTGGTTCGTGGCGTGGGCGTGATTAGCAGCTACTACAAGAACCCCGAAGAGGACGCTCAGGCGTTCACTGAGGACGGCTGGTTCCGTACCGGTGACCTGGCTCGTTTCGATGAGCGGGGCTACCTGAAGATTGTGGGCCGCAAGAAGGAAATCATTGTCACCGCCGGCGGTAAGAACGTGATTCCGGGTATTGCGGAGACTCATCTGCGTACCTCTCCCCTGGTTTCTCAGGCGATGCTGGTTGGCGATGAGAAGCCGTTCATTGCGGCTCTGGTGACTCTGGATCCGGATACCCTGCCCGAGCAGTTGGAGCATCTGGGTCTGCCGCGTTCGCTCTCTGTCCCGGAGGCTGCTGTTCACCCAGCGGTTCGCGCCGCGATTCAGAAGCTTGTGGACGAGGCAAACCAGCTGGTTTCCCGCGCCGAGGGTATTCGCGAGTTCCGCATTATGAACCGCGACCTGACCGAGGCGGATGGCTATCTGACTCCGTCGCAGAAGTTGCGCCGCGCGAAGATTCTGCAGGACTTCTCTTCCTACGTGGATGAGATGTACGGCAAGGTTTCCAATAGCACCTCGGATTCTTTGGCTCGTCTGCAGGAGTACGCGGCGGAGCAGTCTGAGAAGTTCGCTGAGCTGCGTGAGCAGGCTGCTGAGCGTCTGCACGAGTACGCGGATCATCAGGCGGAGCGTCTTGCCGAGCTACGTGAGCAGGCGGCTGAGAAGTTTGAGGAGCTGCGTGAGCAGACCGCCGAAATGATGCATAAGCATCAGGATGAGAAGGTTGAGGACTCTTCCGCAGAGGCGGAAAAGGTTGAGGAGTCTTCCGCTAATGCTCCGGCTGAGAAGCGCACTCAGGCTAAGAAACAGGCTGAAGGCGACAACGCATAACCGGCTCTGACTTTCCATATACGAGAGGAGGGGGCGTACCTCAGCGGTACGACCCCCTCCTCTGTGTTTGTCCGCTAGAAGCCTATGCTTGCTAGAAACCTCGACTTGCTAGAACCTCGGCTTCCGGGCGTTTTCTAGCCGCCGCTAGCTGGCGGATTCTTAGCTGGCGGGCTCTTAGTTGGCGGGCTCGTCGAATTCCAGGCCGAGCAGCGCGTTCTCCACGATTTCGGTCAGTGCCGGGTGGATCCAGTACTGGCCGCGTGCGAGGGTGCGCGCATCCATGCCGAAGCTCATTGCCTGCAGTAGCGGCTGGATGAGCACGGAGGACTCTTCGCCAACCAGGTGTGCACCGAGCAGCTCGCCGTTGTCCTTGCGGGCGATGAGCTTGCACAGACCGATCTTGTCTTCCATTGCCCAGCCGTAGGCGGTGTCGCCAAAGTTCTGTGCCTTGACGGTAATCTCAAAGCCTTCACACTCAGCCGCCTGGCGTGCCTGCTCTTCGGTCATGCCGACCACGGCAATCTGCGGGTTGCTGAATACCGCGCCGGGTACGTAGCGGTGGTCGCTGGCGCGCAGGTCCTCGGGGTGGCTGAGGTTGTGCTGCACAACGCGTGCCTCGTGGTTTGCCACGTGCTTGAGCTGGTAGCGGCTGGACACGTCGCCGAGGGCGTAGACGCCGGGTACGGGCGCGCCGTTGTAGAGCACGCGCTGGTACTTATCGACGCTGAGCTGACCACCCTCCTGCACATCGAAGTAGTTCTTCGCGTTGAGGGTGTCGGTGTTGGGGCGGCGGCCGGTTGCCACGAGCACGGCGTCTGCCGGGATTTCGAGCAGTTCTTCACCGTTCTCACAGGTGCGCTTAGCTACGACGGTCACGCTGCCGTCGGCGTTCTCGCGGATTTCGGAGAGGGACGCATCCTTGACGATGTTCCACTGCTTGCTTGCGGCTTCTTCGAAACGTGCCACAACTTCTTCGTCCACGCCGCGCAGCAGGCGGGAGGAGCGGTTCAGCTGGGTTACTTCGGTGCCGAATGCGGAGAAAACGTGGGAGAATTCTGCCGCGATCACGCCGCCGCCGATGACGACCATGCGGGCGGGCAGCTCGTCCATGCGCATAACGTTGTCGTTGGTGTAGACCTTGGAGGAGTCGATACCGGGCACGGGAGGCAGCACGGCGCGCGAACCTGCCGCAACGACAATCTGGCGACCCTGCAGACGGGTACCGTCGGTCAGCTCAACGGTGTGGGAGCCGACGAAGCGCGCGTACTGGTCGTAGAAGTCGACGTTGGGCAGACCGGCACGCCATTCGCGGCCGCCTTCAACAATCGGGTCAATGCGGGAGGCGAAGATACGGTCGCGAATCTGCGCCCAGTGCACGGCGTCTACGTGTGCGTCAACGCCCAGGTGCTTGACCTCGCGGGTCTTCTGCGCGATGGTCGCCGGGTAGACGTACATCTTGGTGGGGATGCAGCCAACGTTCAGGCAGGTGCCGCCGAAGATACCGCCGTCGATGAGGGCGACCTTCTTGTCGTCCCATTCGGGGCCGATGAGGGTGTTGCCGGATCCGGAGCCGATGACGATGAGGTCGTATTGTGCTACGCCGTCAATGCGTTCTACGTTCTCGATGCTCATGTGGTCCTCTCGTTGATGGTGTTGAGGCTGGGCTCGTTCCCAGCGTGCCCCTCGATGACGGGCTTATTCCTGTTACTGCCACTATAACGTGTACGGGCAGCACGCTATTCCCGCTATCTCATCTCTTTACCTGCTGATACGCGAAAGCGCGCCGTCCCAAAGAACGCAGCGGTTCTTTGAGAAGACGCACTCAAGCGGTAAAACTATATGAGCCCGCGGATTAGTGGCGCTTAGATGTCAGCCATGAGCCCAGCCAGCAGGCGGGTAAAGTCAATCGCGGGATCAACCGATTCTTCGTCGGGCCAAAAATGAATCGGGTACGCGGCACCCTGGGCGCGCTGCAGCACGGGGCTTTCAGCGAGTACGGGTTCTGCCACGAGCTCGCCGAAGAGGGAACGCATTTCGTCGCGTCGGTAGCGGTGTTCGCTGTCGTTGGGGCGCATCTTATTGATAACTACTCCCGCACCATCAATGCTGATGCCGCTTTCCTGCTGAAAACGCACGATGGCGCGCAGGGTTCGTTCGGTGCCCGCCACCGAGAAGAGAGAGGGTTCAGCGACCGAGAGGATGCGCTCACTCACCGCCCAGCCCATCGACGACAGGGTGCCGAGGAACGGCGGGCAGTCAATCAGGATGACGTCGTAGGCGTCCGCTGCCGCCTCCACCATGCGCTTGAATCGGCGGATGAAAGGTGCCGCGTCCTGTCGGTCCACGAGGGTGGAACGAGCCGAACCGCGCGCCACCTTTACGCTACCGGTGGTCACGGGGTTATTGGTCAGCAGGGTGGGTTTGCCAACGAGCGAGTTCCAGGAGGAGCTACCGGCGTCCTCCGCGAAGGCGCGCTCATTGGAGCTGGCGATTAGGGAGGCGACGTCGGGGATAGTTTCATCCACCGCCAGGCCGGTGCTGGCGTCGCCGTGGGGGTCGAGGTCAATAACGAGTGTGGAGAGTCCGCTGTGTAATGCCGCGGAGGCGAGCCCCAAAGTGATGGACGTTTTACCAACGCCACCTTTGAGGCTGCTGATACTGACGATGCGGGGCATGCAGGTCCCTTTTTTGAGTGAGGTGTAATGCCCCTTTATTTTAGCGAATCTTCGCTTTTCTTCCGGCTCTGACAGGGGTGTATCTTGAGTTTTTTCTCAAGTGAGCATTGAATATTCCCTAGGGTTTAAAGGTTCTGCCCGCGCTCGCCACCGGGTAGGTAGTGAGCGCGGGCAGATTCAAGATATGTGGTTTAGTCCTATGTTTTATGCCTGTGCGCGGCGGGCGCGGTTTTATGCCTGAGCACGGCGGGCGCGGCGGGCGGCGAGTTCGTCGCCTTCGAAGTTCTCGTGCATTTCTTCGCCGGGCTGACCGTTGAGGTTCATTTCGATTTCTCGCCAGACGCGGCCAATCGCGATACCGAAGACGCCCTGACCAGCCTGAACCAGGTCGATAACCTCGCTCGGGGAGGTGCATTCGTAGACGGTGGTGCCGTCACTCATCAGGGTGATGTTCGCGAGGTCGTCAATGCCGCGGGTACGCAGATGCTCGATGGAGGTGCGGATCTGCTGCAGGGACACGCCGGTGTCGAGCAGTCGCTTCACGATCTTGAGCACGAGCACGTCGCGGAAGCTGTAGAGGCGCTGGGTACCGGAACCGGATGCGCCACGCACGGTGGGTACGACCAGGTCGGTGCGTGCCCAGTAGTCGAGCTGACGGTAGGTGATGCCGGCTGCCTTGCAGGCGACGGCGCCACGGTAGCCGAGGTTTTCCTCGACGACAGAGACAGGGTCGGTGAAGAGTACGCCCTGTTCACCGCGCGGAGGCGGTGCTACGGGGAAGAGGGTGTCAAAGCCGTCCAGGGGCTGGTCGAAGCCCTGGGGTGCCTCATGGGTACCTGCGGCCTCGCCTGCATTTTCGGCTACCTGCTGCTCTAGCACGGCCCCTCCTTTTCGTTAACCCGTTTAATGCGATTCACCGCGCCCTATCAAATGTGGTCGACTTCGTTCCGGTGTAGCCCCGATTTTCGGGGTGAGGTTCTAGGGCTAAGCCTTAGAATCTGCATCTATGATTCGCGTGGCTCCCTCTAGGAGGTCAGCTACGCGGTTTTCAATACTACACATTGGTTCGACTATTCGCTTCGCAGAACACGAGGTTCGTAGAACACAACTCGATAGTGCGACCGATGCGCGATAGGCGCGGTTGTTCAATCTATTTTAACTGATAGAGGGCTCTACTTAAAATTGAACCCACCGGAGCGAATGATCTTTCCTGATTCATTCGTACCTCTTTAACGCCCCTATAGGGCCACTCCTCCCCCGCTATTGCGTTAGCTTTCCCTGGATATCCACCCCACAGGGGAGTTTAAAAAGTAAATGCGCACGGATAGGTAGTCCGTACGCATTTACAGCTGAGTTGAGTGAATAGCCTTGGCAGGCCGGGAGCCCCCTGGTTAGAAAGCTCTTCGTGTTGGACGAAGGGGTAGAAGTTCCGAGCGTGCCAGCGTCGGCTTCGTCCAAGTCTAGAGGCCGCTACCCGCTGGTAAGGGGTAGGGACTATAGAGGGAATCACCGTGGTCAGTGGTGTTTCCCGAGGGAAATCCCCGTTTGGGGGTGCGGTAAAACCGCTGAGGTTTTACGAGCGGCAGGCTGTCCGGTAGTCTGCGTCTTCGTACGCCTACTCGTAGGTAGGCATCGCCGATTCGACGAGAGTTGCGTGCAGCTGCAGGCACAACTTGCGGATCTTATCGGCTCGTTCCTGCGCCTGAGCCTGGGAGGCTGCATCGCGGCGCGATGCCAGCGGAGCCACCGCAATTTCCACAAGGGAAATTTCGCGGTCTGCCGCGGACTTGAATGCGCGCAGGTGACGGGGCTGAATGCCGTGCTGGGTCAGTTCTGCACTAACGCGGGCAATCAGCACGTCGTAATCGGTGTACTCCACATCCGAACCGTCTTCGAGCAGTCCAAAGTCAATCAGCTCGCGAATCAGTTCGGGAGTGGTGTTAGCATATTCTGCCAGCTCACGGAGAGTGTAGGTGCGACCTTCCTGCTCGTTCGGGCCAAGGACGGTGTCTAGCACGTCTTCGCTTACGGTGGCAGGCATGGAGTTCAGTACGCGACCGGCTTCCATGTCTTCCAGGTGCTGACGGATTACCTTGAGCGGCATGTAGTGATCGCGCTGCATGGTGAGGATGTAGCGCAGGCGCTCAATGTCCGTCTGGGAGTACTTGCGGTAGCCGGTTTCGGTACGGCTGGGGTGCACGAGACCGCGCTCCTCCAGGAAGCGAATCTTGGATGCGCTAATTCCGGGGAACTCCAGGTCGAGCTGACTAAGAACCTGACCAATGGTCCGACTCTTAACGTCACGCGGGTTACGGTCAGAGTTGCCGTTCTCCACGTCCTCTAGTTGAACCTCAGCGTTAGTGAGGTTTTCATCGATGCGTGAGGTCATCTATGTCTTTCGGGTACTTGTTCAGCCGATGTCGATACGAGCCGAAATTTGAGTGAGTGGCTCGTTCCCCGGTCGGGGTCTCGCTTCGTGCCGAACATCTTTGCTTAGTGTTGAGAGTGTGATAGATAAGTTTAGTTGTTTATCACGAAATGATAAACCGCAAACCATCGAGACAATCTTATAGCCTCACAAGGCATTTTGCTATTCAGTTCACCCTTTTCAGGGGCGTTTGGAACCCAAAAATAGCCACACAACCAGACACTATTCAGTAGAGACAGTACCAATTTTAGCAAAATTCCAATACTTCTAATACACGTATCTCATATTGGACTGCTTTACGAGGAAAATTTTATCTTCTCGCGATAGTTGAAGTTTTCATCACATTTAACTTGAAAGAGGCTCCCACTAGGGGTTTAGTCATCTTTCAAGCCCTTCAGACAGCTTCAGAGACCCTCAAGATGAACCTTAAATACGTCCGTTTATTTGCGTTTGTGTGCACTTTAAATGAAAAACGGCGAGACCAATCGGTCTCGCCGTTTCACCACTACGTACCTCTTATCATCAGGGACGCCAGAGGTATAGAGTCTATCGACTTAGAGCTTAGCCAGCTCAGCCTTGTATGCCTCTGCATCCAGCAGGTTAGCCAGGTCGTCAGCATTCTCAGGGCGAATCTCAACGATCCAGCCCTCGCCGTAGGGGTCAGAGTTAACCAGTGCGGGATCGTCTTCCAGACCCTCGTTCACAGCGACAATCTCGCCCGCAACGGGAGCGAAAAGATCAGAGACAGACTTGGTGGACTCAATCTCACCGAAGCTATCCTCAGCAGCTACAGAGTCGCCAACGGAGGGAAGATCGACGTAGACGACGTCACCCAGTGCATCCTGAGCGTGGTCGGTAATACCAACACGGACGGTGCCCTCAGCGGTGAGAGCGGAAACCCACTCGTGCTCAGAAGTGTACGAGAGTTCTGCGGGAACGTTGCTCATAGCAGCGGTGTCCTTTCAGTGTGATTTTGCGTAGCGCGGACCGTCCCGCGCACGGTGCCGTTCCGCGTGTGGGATAGCGAAACGTCCTACACCAATTATCACATAAGAAGTAACGCGGGGCACGTCTAAACACCCCCGTACTCCTTCTATGACACTATTTTTCCTCTTCCTCTTCGTGCACCTAACCATCCGCACCCTATCGACCGCTAGATGCCCCTCTATTCATCACTTTCACGCACGGCTCTGTACAGCCCTCCCACTCCCCCGATAAGAGCCCATCAGAAACGCAAAAGGCTCAGAGCCCCACACCATGAAGGTGCAGGACCCTGAGCCTTAGACTAGAGAGCTAAACTCTCACAGCGTCTTAGCGGGAAGAAATGACGCGCTCGGAGAAGTGGTTCGGGTTACCGAAACGGTGTGCGGTAATCGAAACAGCCTGCTCGCGGAGGAAGGGCAGCATCTCGATACGGCCAGCCTCGGTGACCGGTGCGAAGTACACTGCAACATCCGGGCGACCACCCAGTGCCGAGTAGATGGACTTCACATCGTTACCGATGTAGCGGATACGGGTGCCTTCCAGCGGGGTGCCAGCCAGTGCGCGAACCGGGGTCTTAGCGTTCGAAGCCAGGTACTCGCGGAACTGAGCGTCCGACTTGACTTCGTACTTGATGCCCTTGTTCTCGAGGACGCCACGGACGTCGACCGGCAGGTCCTTACCGACGGACAGAGCGACCGGTGCGTTAGCTGCCAGACCGGCGAGCACAACGCGCAGGGTCTCTGCTGCGGATGCGGACTCGTCTGCACGAACCAGAACCTGGGTGGGTACGTAGCGCAGGATGTTGCGCTCCACGCCCAGCTTCGAAGGATCGTGACCGAAGCCGAACTCGGTGTCCCAAGCGTGTGCGTCAGAGGAGACACCGCGCTTGATGAATGCGAAGTCCTCGCGCTTGCCCAGCTCGGAGTTCTCGATGGTAGCCAGGGTCTCGCGGACGGTCACCGACTGGGTGGTTGCGGTCGCGGTTGCCTGTGCGGGCTCCCAATCGGACAGAGCGATCAGGTAGCTGGGGCCACCAGCCTTGGTACCGGAACCCACGGTGGACTTCTTCCAACCACCGAAGGGCTGACGCTGAACGATTGCACCGGTAATTGCACGGTTGACGTACAGGTTACCTGCCTGGACCTTGGAGAGCCACAGCTCGAGCTCGTCAGCATCCAGCGAGTGCAGACCTGCGGTCAGGCCGTAATCGGGTGCGTTCTGCAGCTCGATTGCCTCTTCCAGGGTGTCAGCGGTCATGATGCCCAGAATGGGGCCGAAGTACTCGGTCATGTGGTACTCGGAACCGGGCTTGACGCCTTCACGAACACCGGGGCTCCACAGGCGACCGGTCTCGTCCAGTTCCTTGGGCTGAATGAGCCAGCGCTCGCCCGGGCCGAGGGTGGTCAGACCGCGCAGCAGCTTCTCTTCCGGCTTCTGAACAACGGGGCCCATCTCGGACTCGATGTCCTGCGGGTGTGCCACGTGCAGGGAGCTGACGGAGTCAATCAGCTGACGGCGGAAACGCTCGGAGTGTGCCACGGAGCCAACCAGGATAACGGTCGAACCAGCGGAGCACTTCTGACCTGCGTGGCCGAATGCCGAGTAGACGACGTCCTTGACGGCGAGGTCGATGTCAGCGTTCGGGGTGACGATGATCGAGTTCTTACCCGAGGTCTCACCGAACAGGGGCAGGTCATCACGCCAGGAGCGGAAGAGCTCAGCAGTCTCGTAACCACCGGTCAGGATCAGGCGGTCAACCTCGGGGTGCGAGATGAGCAGCTTGCCTGCAGCGCGGTCAACAACCTTGACGAGCTTCAGAACTTCCTTGGGAACGCCTGCTTCCCACATGATCTCTGCGATCAGGGCACCGGTGCGAGCGGTGATGGTTGCGGGCTTGAAGATGACAGCAGAACCTGCAGCCAGACCAGCCAGAACACCACCGGCGGGGATAGCGGTCGGGAAGTTCCACGGGGGAACAACCAGGGTCAGGTCAACAGACTTGGGCTTTGCACCGTCGATCTTCTCGAGGTCCTCAGCCAGCATTGCGTAGTAGTATGCGAAGTCGATTGCCTCGGAGACCTCGGTGTCGCCCTGCTCCAGGGTCTTGCCAGCCTCAGCTGCCATAACCTCCAGCAGGTCACCGCGGCGCAGTGCGATAGCCTTACCGACCTTGCGCAGAATCTCTGCACGCTCGTGGCCGGAGAGCTTGCCCCATGCCTTGCCAGCTTCCTCGGTTTCCTTGATCAGCTTCTCAGCCTCAGCCTCGCTGGTCAGCTCGTTAGCCTTGAGGGTATCGATGCCCAGCTTGGTGGTCTTGGAGCGCTCGAGGATTGCGCGGCCCCACTCACGGTTACCTGCCAGTGCGGGGTCGGTATCGGGGGTGTTCTCGAAGCGGCCAGCCGGTACGAAGACGTTGTCCTCGTTCTCGGTCAGGCGGTTCTGGGTACGCTTGGGTGCGGGAACCTCGTCGGTGACGGAGTTCAGTGCACGCATGAAGCGGTCCTCTTCGCGCTTGAAGATGGACTCGTCGGTTGCCAGTTCGAAGATACCGGACATGAAGTTCTCGGAGGAAGCGTTCTCCTCGAGACGACGAATCAGGTATGCGATTGCAACGTCGAATTCCTTGGGGTTCACGACGGGCACGTACAGCAGCAGGTGGCCAACGCGGCGGCGGATGATCTCTGCCTGCTGCTCAGCCATACCGATCAGCATCTCGAACTCGACGCCATCCTGCGCGCCGCGGTCCTCGGCCAGCAACAGAGCGAAAGCAACGTCGAAGAGGTTGTGACCTGCAATACCGAGGCGAACGTTCTTGGTGTGCTCGGGGCGCAGTGCGTAGTCCAGAACGCGCTTGTAGTTGGTGTCAGAAGCCTGCTTGGTGTCCCAGGTGGTCAGCGGCCAGCCGTGCATAACAGCTTCCACGATTTCCATGGAGAGGTTTGCACCCTTAACCAGGCGGACCTTGATGCCTGCGCCGCCAGCAGCAACGCGCTTTGCGGACCACTCCTGCAGGTGCTGCATTGCAGCCAGGGTGTCGGGCAGGTATGCCTGGAGCACGATACCGGCTTCCAGGTCCTTCAGGTGGGGCTGGTCCAGAATCTTGGTGAACACCTCAATGGTGAGGTCCAGATCCTTGTACTCCTCCATGTCCAGGTTGATGAACTTCTTGGGGGAGGTGGATGCAGCCAGCTCGTACAGCGGGGTCAGGCGGCGAACAGCGGTCTCAACAACCTCGTCGAATGCCCAGTGCTGGTGGGGGCCGGAAACAGCGGACACCTTAATGGAGACGTAGTCAACGTCGTCACGTGCCAGCAGGCGCCTGGTCTCAGCCAGGCGGTGCTCTGCTTCCTTATCACCCAGAACTGCCTCACCGAGCAGGTTGACGTTCAGGCGGTTACCGGTCTTGGTCAGCTCTGCAATTGCGTCGCCCAGCTTCTCCTCGGAAGCGTCGACAATCAGGTGACCAACCATCTCGCGCAGCACGCGGCGTGCAACGGGAACGGTGGGCCATGCGACCTTGCCAGCCAGCTTGCCACCGAAGCCAACAGCGGACTTCATGTACCAGGGCAGGAAGGAAGGTGCCAGGCCGGAAATGCGGGAAAGGTTGCGGCCGGAGACGTTGTCGTCCTCGGGGCGAATAACGCCATCAACAAAGCCGACGGTGAAGGGAAGGCCATTGGGGTCCTTCAGAACACCGGCGAGCTGCTCAGCCGCGAAGGTGGGCTTGATCGACTGGGACTCGTTTACCCACTGGCGAACAAGCTGACGAGCTTCCAGAGCCATCTTCTGGTAGTGCTCAGATGCGAAAGGATGGGTCATCCTTGACTCCTAACTATCTCACTGTGTGCGGTGCACACCACGTTTGGCGATGTCTCTATTTCACCACAAAAGGGTAATAAATACCTCATTAGAAAAACTGAATGTTTTTTCCAAAATCCATTTAGTTTTTCTTAATGATTGTGTGGTGCGGTTTCCGCCCGGCAACCCTCCGAACACCGAGCTCAAAGAGAAGAAACGAAGACCATTGCAACATCGCGATTCATCCCTCTCAGGCTAGCACCTTCAGAGCGCAAATATCGAACCATTTCGTAATAAACGAACACCTCAAAACCATTCCCAGAAGCATCTTCACCCCCAAGAACCATCGTATCAGCACGAAAATACTCGCTACACAAGCCAACATCCCACTACCCCACTTCAAGCGTCTCAAAAAGAGCCGCCCGGAAGCCCGCGCGGTACCATAGACAAGAGTCCACAATGAGAGACGCGCCACGGAAGAGTTCGGGAGCACAACCCACCCGAACAACCGGGCGCACCAGGGAGGAAAAACGTGTCAATCTACGACATCCGACGCATGCAAATGCTCCTCGAAATCCAAGAACGCGGCACCGTCATCGCCGCAGCCGAAGCACTCAGCCTCACCCCCTCCGCCGTCTCCCAGCAAATCGCCACCCTCGAAAAAGAAACCGGCACCCCGCTGCTACAGCGCATCGGCAGGCGCGTACAGCTCACCAGCGCCGGACTCATCATCGTCGACAGTGCCCGCAGCATCCTGCGCGAACTCGACCGCATGCAAACCTCCGTCGCCAACCTCACCGGCGAACCGGCAGGCATGGTGCGCCTCGCCATCTTCCAGTCCGCAGCCTTCGCACTGCTACCGGAAACCCTCAGCTACCTTGCCGAACACGCCCCCTCGCTCACCCTGCAGGTATTGCAAATCGACCCCGAAACCGGCACCTCCCTGACCCGAAGCCGCGAATACGACATGGTGCTCTCCGAAGCCTACCCGCACCACCACATCCCCGAATACCCCGAACTGCACTCCGAGCTACTCACCGAAGACCCCCTCAGCCTCATCGTGCCCAGCACCTCCACCATCACCTCGATCGAGGAGGCGCACGCGCTGCCCTGGGTCCTCGAAATGGAGCAGAACACCTCCCGCAGCTGGGCGCTCAACCAGTGCCGCACCGCAGGATTCGAGCCGGTCATCCGCTACAGCGCCAACGACATGATCACGAACTCCAACCTCGTCAAGGCAGGATTCGCCGTCACCATCGTGCCCGGCTTCATCCTCTCCTCCCTCTCCACCACCGAGGGACTACGCATCGTGGAGCTACCCGGCAAACCCTCACGCAAAATCTTTACCGCCGTACGCCGAGAGTCCGCAGCCAACCCCGCCATCGCCATGGTGCGCGAAGCACTGCACCACGCGGTGCAGGTGGTTTTCGGCGAACGCGACAGCGCCGAAACCGCATAGGAAATCTCAGCCGCCACCTATGCCGGCACACTAGACCGGCACACTAGACGATGCAAAGGCGGGGCCGTTCCCACGAACGACCCCGACCTTTCACCGCACCTTTTTGAACAGGCGCCTATATATAGAGGTATAAAAGCACAGGCAGTGGAGCCGTTCCCCCACAGTGCCTATCCTTCGCAAGGGCTAGGACAAGTGCTAGTTCAGCGAAGCAACCACAGCCGGGCTCTGCACCTCGTAGAACGAAGACGACAAACCAGCCGCCGCCATATCCAGCACAGCGCTCACATGAACCTGCTTCAACGCAGAACCGGCAACACCCGAAGCCACCTGATAATTCAGCTGAACATCCAGACGGTGACCGTGAGGAATAGCGGTACGCAACTCCAGAATATTCTCACTACCGTCACCAACCTGACCGGTCTGCTCGCTACGGTGCACCGCATCAAGATTCAGAGCATCCACAGGAGCCACCAACGCCGAAGCACCCAGGCTACCCGAAGGCAACACCGCCTGACCCGAGGTCACGCGAAGAGTCACCGCAGGGTTCAGCAGCAAGCCAGTCTTCGGATCCTGCGCGCGAGCACGCAGCATCAGGCGAGTACCCACCGGCAGCGTCGAATTACCCTCGTTAATAATGCTCAGGCGAGTCGGCAGATTCCGGAAAGCAACAGTACGCGCCGGCTGGCTCTGCATAGACACAGCCTGCACACCGTTAGCAGCCTTCAACTCCAGGCGGATGCACGACTCGTTATAGCGCATCGGCACCTGCACCAACGCAGAGCTCGCCGCGCCACTATGCTGTCCACCGCCGCGCTGTCCGCCAGGACGCTGGGTCACCGGGGTCACGCGAGCGCGCTTACCGCCCGAACGAGTTACCGCCTCCGCAGCGCTCACACCGCCAGCCACCAGGGCCGCCGAAGCGCCCGCAACCTTCAACGCGGTACGGCGAGAAGCGTTCATCAGATTATTCTTAGTCATTTTCTACTCCCCTAAGCCTTCGCGATACGGTACACGCCGCTAATCGTGCCCTGCCACCAGGTGCCGTAACGGTCAATCGTGCCCACCATCTGCAGGGTGTCACCACCGCCGAGCAGCAGGCTCACGTGCTGAGGCAGGCGCTGCTCGTGCATCGTCTTACCGGTTTCCATGTCCAGCGCGACAGCCCACGCGTAGGCGCCATTCGCCAAACCAGCCGGGCCGCGGCGACGCTCACAGGTGTAAATCAGGCCGTCAGCGGCGGAATAGCGAGGAACAGCCGAAGAGTACACATCCTTACGATCCCAGATTTTACGCAGACCGCGGTCGGTAATATCCCAACGCTCCATACCGGGGGCAAAAAGCGCGTTCGCAGGAACCGACGGGCCGGCACCCTCCGGGTACTTCGGGTAGGGGTAGCCGTAGGTGCTTGCACCGACCATCGTGTTACCCACACCGATCATGGAGTTCTCGGTGCCAGAGGTACCGGCAGTAAACAGGCCTGCGCTACCGACCTTCACACCGTTATCGGTGCGGTACACAATGACCGACTCCTGAATATCAGAGTTATCGGTCAGCATCACATAATCCGAACCGTTCGGACCAAAGAACGTCGGGGAGGCGCCGGATCCCCACGCGAGCTTACCGGGCTTGCGGGCGCTACCCCGATCGTACGCATGCCACCATTTGAGAGTCGGCGCACCGGTTGCGGTAGCGTTCAGCATATAAATTGCGTGCGAGGTCACCACGCTCACGCCCTGCGGGCACGCCGAAATCGAGTTATCGATACGTTCACCGGCAATCGACGCCTTATTCAGGCGCATCGAACGGATCGTGCCGCGGGCAGAATCAATCACCGCGATGTAGCCGTTCTTCGTCGCAACCCAAATGCGACCGGACCAGTCGGGCACCAGACCAACCACAGCGTCATTGGCGCTCTGGGCGAGCATGCGGCTCAGGTCAATACGCTCATCAACTCGGATGCTGCGTCCGTCAGCAGAGTGGGAGAGGCGCAGCAGGCACTGAGAGCCGTCCACCAGAACCATGCGGTCCTGCGCATCAAGGTAGGCGTACACACCGCCGAGCAGTGCGCCCTTCGGGATGTCCAGATGCGAAAGTTCACGACCGGTATGCGGATCAAGGATGGAGAGCTTCGGGGTGATGAACTCACCGTGGGCGAAGACCTGGGTGCAGAGCACCTGAATGAAGCCGTCGCGTCCAGCAAGGATCGTCGGGCAGGCGCCGCCGAGCTTCGTGCCGGTAATCGTCCAATTGCCTGCGCCGGGGCCGGCAAGAGGAGTAGCGTCAGAAGACTGGGCATCACCGTGCATGGTGGTAATGCCGGGTGCGCCCAGGTGCGGATTCGCCTGGGCGTTATAGGTGGGGGTCATGGTTGGTTCTTTCTAACGGTGAGTGGCGCACGCCTTCAATGGAGTGCAGCAATATGCGCTTTCACGTGCGCAAACGTTTCACATTGTAGGGTCAGAAAGCAGTTTTTGACGACACTCAAGGGCACCTTGAAACATTGTTCAGGCGGCACTTGAGAGCTTCAGCGGGCAAGCTCTCAGCGCGACCCTTTCAGAATCAAAGTGCCCTTATTAACCCATAACCACGGACCTTCATGCCCCGCGAACCTCACATCCGCGGACCTCATGCCCGCGGCGATAATTTCAGCTACTTCTCCATGAGCGCCTTCGCCAGAGCATCGTCAAGAACCAAGTCGGTAATCGCACCCGTACGCAAGGCACCGCGCAAAGCACGCACACGGTGAGTACCGGACGCAACGCAAATACGGCGCGGAATACGAGCCAGCTCCTTCGGAGTCGGACCGGACGCGCGCTTATTCAGCTCCAAATCAGCCCACGAGCCGTCCTCACGCAGAAGAATCGTGCACATATCCCCCACAACGCCCAGCTCACGCAGCTGACGCTGCTCCTGCGCCTCAAAATAGCCACCCGAATACACGTGAGAAGGGATAGGCCCACCAAAAGCGCCCACACCAAAAATAGCGAGGTCAACGTTCTGCTGGGCATGCAGATTCTTCTGCACGCTACGCTCACGCCACATGGCGGTCTTCGTCTCCGCATAGTCGAAGAACGCGGGAACCGGGAAATGGATAGCCTGCGCATCGTAGGCATTCACCAACTGCCCCAGCAGCGAACCCAGGTACGGAATACCCGAATGATGCGCGTTACCGGCACCGTTCAGCTGCACGACCGTTACACCCTTCAGGGGGCGGCGCGGCAGATGACGAGAAATCTCAGTCATGGTCGAACCCCACGCCACACCCAGACTCGTTCCATTGTCAATCAGAGAATCAAGTAGCGCCGCCGCGGTGCGGGACACCTGGCTCATGCGAGCAATCGGAGTGGCATCCGAACGGACATTCACGAGGGTAACGCGCACCTTATAGCGCTCGCCGATGCGGCGCTCCAGCTCACTGCGGGTACGGAAGGAATCATCCAGGCGGATCTGCACCATGCCGCTTTCACGAGCACTTTTAAGGAGGCGCGACACGGTGGCGCGGGAGACTCCCAGACGAGCTGCGATAGCATCCATCGTCATGTTGTGGATGTAGTACAGCTGCGCCGCCTCGTAAGTGTGGTTAGCGCGTTCGTTCATCGGTCGCAGGCCCCCAGTGAAAATCCGTTCATGCTACTTGGTTATTATTTCACCATTGGGTTTTACTAAATGCAAGATGAAACCCCACGCCGCGCACGCGGCACGAGAAGAAAGAGCACTACATGAGCTCCCAGCACATTGCACAGCAGTCCCAGCTGACCGCTGAGTCCCGCGCCAAGGCACTCAAGAGCATGGTCAACGAAGAACTCGACATTCTGGTCGTCGGCGGCGGCATCACCGGCGCAGGTATTGCCCTTGACGCAGCAACCCGCGGTCTGCGCACCGGCATCGTCGAAGCAGGTGACTGGGCTGCAGGCACCAGTGCATGGTCCTCCAAGCTCGTTCACGGCGGCCTGCGCTACCTCTACAACCTCGACTTCAAGCTCGTGACCGAAGCACTGACCGAGCGCGGCCTGCTGCTGAACAAGATTGCACCCCACCTCGTGCACGCACAGCCCTTCCTGTGGCCCCTGAAGATGCCCGTCATCGAGCGCGCATACTCCGCAATCGGCATCGGCATGTACGACACCCTCGCATTCCTCGGCTCCCGCGGCCACAAGGGCGTCCCCTCCCAGCGTCACTTCACCAAGACCGGCACCAAGACCGTCTTCCCCGACATCAAGGACTCCGCATTCAGCGGCGCAATCCAGTTCTACGATGCACGCGTTGACGACGCACGCCTCGTCATCGACGTCGTCCGCACCGCTGCAGGCTACGGCGCACTGGCTGCATCCCGCACCCAGGTTGTCGGCTTCACCAAGGACGCATCCGGCCGCGTCATCGGCGCAGAGCTGGCAGACCTGGAGACCGGCGAGCGCCTGAACGTACGCGCAAAGCACGTCATCAACGCAACCGGCGTGTGGACCGAAGAGTCCGAGTCCCTGGCTAACCCCGACGGCGGCCTGGAGGTTCTGGCATCCAAGGGTATCCACATCGTGGTTCCCCGCGACCGCATCAACGCAACCAGCGGTATCTTCACCAAGACCGAGAAGTCCGTTCTCTTCATCATCCCCTGGCAGCGTTACTGGATCATCGGCACCACCGACACCCCCTACACCGAGGACCGTGAGCGCCCCGTCGCAACCAGCAAGGACATCGACTACGTCCTGATGCAGGCTAACAAGCTGCTCGCTAACCCGCTGACCCGCGAAGACATCATCGGCACCTACACCGGTCTGCGCCCGCTGCTGCAGCCCAAGGTCAAGGACGGCGCAGCATCCACCAAGGTTTCCCGCGAGCACACCGTGACCGAGGTTGCACCCGGCATGAGCGCAATCGCAGGCGGCAAGCTCACCACCTACCGTGTCATGGCTGCCGACGCTGTCGACTTCGCACTGGGCGAGCAGGCTAAGCAGAACCCCTCCGTGACCGCAACCATCGGCCTGGTCGGTGCAGAGGGCTACCACGCAATCGCCGCTAACCGTGCACGCTACGCAGAGCGTTACGGCTGGGATGAGGACCGCATCACCCACCTGCTCGAGCGTTACGGCGCACAGATTGAGGACCTCGGCGCTCTCATCGACGCTGACCCCTCCCTCGGTGCTCCCCTGGCTAAGGCGCCCCAGTTCCTGCGTGCAGACGTCGTTTTCGCTGTCCGCTACGAAGGTGCCCTGCACCTGGAGGACGTCCTTGTCCGCCGCGTACGCCTCGACCTCGAGCAGCGCGACCGCGGCCTGGCAGCAGCAGACGAGATCCTCGAGATCATGCGTGCCGAGCTCGGCTGGGACGACAAGAAGGTTAAGGAAGAACTCGACCTCTACGCAGCACGCGTTGCAGCAATGCGCGAGGCTGAGTCCACCTCCACCGACGCTGAGGCATCGGCAAAGATTGAGGCTGTCACCCCCGTGGCACCCCGTGTGAAGCTCTAATCCTTAGAGTTTTCGCGCACCTTTCGTAACCGTTTTTTCAGCACGAACCAACCGTTCACCCCTGATCTACTATGAGTTATCTCACATTTTGGTGAGGGGTGGACGGACGGTTAAATAACCGTTTACGATAATCCCCTGATCAAGAAGCAGCGAGTTAAATACAGGGTTAGCCCACTGGTACGAGCTGCTTCTCAGCCAGAAACATCTATCAACTTTTCGTAGCAACCGCTACACATTTCAGCACAGCGTTGTGCCCCGATCCGCCCGTGCGGTGAGGATGCACGGGAATACGCAAGCAAAGGTTCGCTTGCCTTCCAGACGCTTCGTCTTCAAGGAGCATCAATGTCTCTTCTTGCTTCCGCAGGAACTGTACTTGCAGCCGGCTCATCCGCTCTCGTGGATGCATCCGGCGCCCCCACCGCCCTCGGAATCTTCGCTTCCGAATTCTTCGGCACCTTCATCCTGATCCTGCTCGGTGCCGGCGTATGTGCCGCAGTGACCCTCAAGAAGTCCTACGCTAAGGACGCAGGCTGGGTTGTTATCACCTTCGGCTGGGGTCTGGCAGTGTTCACCGCCGTGTACCTCTCCTTCCTCTCCGGCGCACACCTGAACCCCGCAGTGACCGCCGGCCTGGCGGCAGCAGGCCGTGACCTGGCAACCGGTGTTCCCGCAACCGCAGGCAACATCGCCCTGTACATCGTCGCTCAGATGCTCGGCGCAATGGCCGGCGCAACCGCAGCGTACCTCACCTACAAGAAGCACTTCGATGAGGACCCGGGCGACCGCCTCGGCATCTTCTCCACCGGCCCCGCCATCAAGTCCTACGGCTGGAACCTCGTCACCGAGATCTTCGGCACCTTCGTCCTGGTTGGTTGGGTCATCGCCTCCGGTAAGACCCCCGCCCAGCTCGGCCCCCTGGCTGTTGCCCTGGTCGTTGTTTCTATCGGTATGAGCCTCGGTGGCGCAACCGGTTACGCTATCAACCCCGCCCGTGACCTCGGTCCCCGTATCGCCTACACCTTCCTGCCCATCCCCGGTAAGACCGGCTCCAACTGGGCTTACGCATGGGTTCCGGTTGTTGGCCCGATCATCGGCGCAATCCTCGCCGGCCTGATCGTCCCGGCAGTTCTGCCCCTGTAGACCTCTCAAAACCCCGTCTTTTAGTTCTAAGGAAAAATCAATGACGACTTCTCTGCACTCCGCAACCCTCGACACCGAGCGCAAGTACATCCTCTCCATCGACCAGGGCACCACCAGCTCCCGCGCGATTCTGTTCAACAAGGCAGGTGAGAACGTAGCACAAGGTCAGCTCGAGCACGAGCAGATCTTCCCCAAGGCAGGCTGGGTCGAGCACGACGCAACCGAGATTTGGCAGAACGTCCGCAAGGTCGTAGCAACCGCAATGGCAAACGGCGAAATCAACCACCACGAAATCGCTGCAGTCGGCATCACCAACCAGCGTGAAACCACCGTCGTGTGGGACAAGAACACCGGCGAGCCCGTCTACAACGCAATCGTCTGGCAGGACACCCGCACCCAGGAAATCGTTGAAGAACTCGCAGGCGAAGAGGGCGTTGGCAAGTACCACGACATCGTCGGTCTGAACCTCTCCACCTACTTCTCCGGCCCCAAGATCAAGTGGATCCTGGACAACGTTGAAGGCGCACGCGAGCGCGCAGAGCGCGGCGACCTGCTCTTCGGCAACACCGACACCTGGCTGGTCTGGAACCTGACCGGTGGTGTTGACGGCGGCGTTCACGTCACCGACGTAACCAACGCATCCCGTACCCTGCTGATGAACATCCGCACCCTCGAATGGGATCCGCAGATTGCCGCAGACATGGGTATCCCCATGAGCATGCTGCCCGAGATCAAGTCCTCCTCCGAGGTGTACGGCTTCGGCCGCGCAACCGGCCTGCTCAGGGGAACCCCCATCGCGGGTATCCTCGGCGACCAGCAGGCTGCAACCTTCGGTCAGGCTTGCTTCGAGAAGGGCATGGCGAAGAACACCTACGGTACCGGTAACTTCATGCTCATGAACACCGGCAACGAGCCCGTCTTCTCCAACAACGGCCTGCTGACCACTGTCGCCTACAAGATTGGCGACGCAGCTCCCGTCTACGCTCTGGAAGGCTCGGTCGCAATGAGCGGCTCCCTGATCCAGTGGCTGCGCGACAACCTGCGCATGATCGAGCACGCTGCAGAATCTGAAGAGCTGGCTACCTCCGTCAAGGACTCCGGTGGCTGCTACGTTGTTCCCGCGTTCTCCGGCCTGTTCGCGCCTCACTGGCGTTCCGACGCTCGTGGCGTCATCGTTGGCCTGACCCGCTACGTGAACCGCGCACACATCGTGCGTGCAGCGCTGGAAGCAACCGCATTCCAGACCCGCGAGGTTCTGGACGCAATGAACGCTGACTCCGGCGTTGAGCTCTCCGAGCTGCGCGTGGACGGCGGCATGACCGCTAACGAGTTCCTCATGCAGTTCCAGGCTGACATCCTCGGCGTCCCTGTGATCCGCCCGAAGGTTGTTGAGACCACCGCTCTGGGCGCTGCATACGCTGCGGGTATCGCTGTTGGTTTCTGGACCGGCGAGCAGGATGTTGTGGACAACTGGGCTGAGGACAAGCGCTGGCTGCCCTCCATGGAGCCCGCAGAGGTTGACCGTCAGTACCGCCTGTGGAAGAAGGCTGTCTCCCGCACCCTCGAATGGGTTGACGAAGACGTTCCGACCGCCTAATCCGACCGCCTAATCGCAGTACCCGTCGCCTGACGGCACGGCCCGCGCACTAGCGAAGCCCCGGCTGCTTCTGCCCCGCTACAGGGGGAGGCAGTCGGGGCTTTTCGCTGTTTTATGACGCTCAATACAGGTTGTGCCTGACCACGAAGAGTCAGGCACAAACTATTGAATCGCCAAAAGGCTACATGCCGGAGGGGTTATTCAGCACAGGGTTATTCGGCACAGTAGGAAGCGGGATGGTGCGGTCATCCTCTCCAATATCCCCGGTACCGTTTTCAGCCGCATCCTGAGGGCGGGTAGTAGCCGTTCCGCTAGAGGCGGCGGGCTGACGGTTCGGCATATCCCTCGCCACGATTACACGAGCGGGACGCAAAGTCCGGTCGCCCAGAATATACCCTTCCCGCTCCACCGATACCACGGTACCTGCAGGGTAATCGGGCGCAGAAGGAACCACACCCGAAACCTCGTGGATTGCCGGATTGAACTTACCCACCGCATCGATGCGCTGCAGTCCGCGGATCTCAAAAATGCTGACGATCTCGTCGGCAACAGACTCGCTCAGCGATGCGCTCGCTTCCTGATTCAGCAGACGGTCCAGGGCGTTGAGTACATCGCGGAAGAGGGAACGGTACGCCTCACCTGAAGCTCGTTCGTCACGCTCCTGCAGGCTAGCCTGCACGGAACGAATGAGCTGGTTCTTAGCGCCGTCCTCCGCTATACGCTGCGCAAAACGCTGATTCAGCTCAGCGAGCTGGCCAAGCACGCGTACCTCAAAATCTTCAGTCACAAAAGGTGAGGTAGGCTGAGGGGCTTCCTCCTTCGCGGTGTCTGTCACCCCCTCATGCGTTTCCTCGTGCGGAGGCTTTTCTTTTGCCTCGCCACTAACCGGCCACAGTTCAGGCTCAGGGACGACAGCGTCCTGAGGGTCATACGTTGACACGGTCACATCTCCTTTCACAGTTATCAATGCTTGCGGTACGCCCCCGCTCTGAAGCCGCTACGGCTGACAGAGCGGGAGCATCAAGGAAGATAGGTGCTCTCCCCTGCGTTCTTTGACGGCTTTCCTTAACGGCCCAGCCTACTCAAGCTTCGGATGAAGATACCGAAAATCATCAGGATGACGCCCAGAATTCCCGTTGCAGTTCGAGTGGGGTCATACCCCTGCCCCGTTAAAGCCCTCTGGTTGGTCTTCCAATAGGGCGGGAACGAAGTATAGAAAGCAAAGAGGGGAAGAAGGATGAACGTCACCAGCGTCATGTATCCGTTGATCGTGTCGTAAGCAGCCTGGTTTGACGAACGGATCGCCCCCTGCAGGAGCGCCCAAATGACGCTCAGGACCAAAGACCCTGCAAAGAACGTCACCACAAAGCGCACCAGCCTTCCGAAGGTAAAAGGACGGCGGCGGGCAAAACGCATGTTCTCTTCAATGTTCCGGTACTTCTGCATCAAATCGTAGGGAAGCAGGTACGCGTCCCGGACCTTTGACAGGCTCGAACGAATCGCCTTCACCTGCTCTTTCGAGTTGATGATGGTTATCCCGTTATAGATAACGCCGTGGGAGTCTGCCTCCTCCATGTGGATGATGGCGTGCAGACGTAACATCTGCGGGTTATCGGGGTATGCCGCAAGTGCGTTATCCGCATCTTGCAGAGCTTCAGCGTGCTGTCCCGCATTCCAACGACTGATGATGAAGTCGCTGATGTAGTCGGTGTCTCCCGGTTTCAGAGCCATCAGCTGACGGTTGATACCCATGACGCGCTCGTGGTCTCCGTCGCGTTGAGCCAGGCTGCGCTCCATCATGAGGAGGAATTCCTCGTGCTCCGAACCGTAACGGCGTGCCTGCGAAATAGCGTGCATGACATCTCGGCGACGGTTGTAGTCCCAATCGCCCCACAGGTACGCCGCCGCCAGTTTCTCCCACGCTTCAACATCATCGGGACGAATCCGGTGCATTGCCTGAGCGAACTTTACCAGAGAGTTCCAGTTCTCGTTTTCCCAGGCGTAGCGCATGTCAGCGCGCAGGCGTTCCTCTTTAGAATCTCCGCCCGTAGAACGAGGCTCCGCAGAAGGTCGGGGTGCGAATCCTCGACGCTTCAGCGACTCATCATAAGAGGCGCGGACAGAAGGATTCAGCAGAGTCTGCTCAACCCGGTCTAGCAACTCCAGGCGGTCCTCACCCTCACGTGCCTTGGCGCGTTCAGGGTGACTGGTCAACAGTCGGTACCGTTTGCGTTGCTCACGCAACGCTTTCTCCACGTCCTCAGCCGTCGCGTTGTGTGGAAGGCCGAGAACCTCGTAAAAATTCTCAGTAGTCATAGATACTCATATCTCACCGGTGTTCCATCACCGGTGGTCATGGGTAGCGGGAGGCTAGTTCACCTCCATGCCGCCGATCTTGCGCTGCGCCTCCTGCACTTCTTCAGGTCGCAGGTTGGCCACACGCTCAATGTTGAAAGAGCCGAGAGAAGCATTAGCGGTCAGGTCAATCACCTCAACACGAACCGTCTGGTCCACGTCGTAGGCGTAGATGACCTTCAGCGGCGCACCCTTCGGGTAGGCGGGCAGGGAAAGCTCGCCGGTACCAACAACGGTCACCAGCTCGGGGTCGCGTTCCTCGCCCTGAGTGACCTTAATGTCCAGGGCGTTCTGACCGTCGAGCAGGGTTCGGGTGTTCTGTTCGTGGGTGCAGGGAACCTTAGTGTTACGCGGAATCACCACGTGGTTAAAAGTCGAACCGTCGGCGTTGTAGAGGATAATGCCCAGCGCCTGGCTGGTCACGTCGCTAATCTTGACGCTACCGCCCAGGAAGCCCTCAACAGTTGCCTTGGAACCAACCTGCTCCGTGCTGACCTCCACGTCGCCAGACAGGGTTGCCTGAACTGCAGCGCCGAGAGCAACCGCCTCATCAGGGTTAATATCGAGCTCAGGGGTCTTGCCGGAGATACGCTCCACCAGGGTTCGGACCGCAGGCATGCGAGTCGAGCCGCCCACCAGCAGCACCTTATCGATATCAGCCCAGGTCAGCTTCGCCGCGCTCAGAACATCCTCGAGAACCTCCTGGGTACGGTTCAGAAGGCTGACCGTGCACTCCTCAAACTCCTCACGAGTCAGCGGCACACGGTAGTGCTGACCCTCGGCGGAGAACTGCACGTTCGTCTTCGGAACAGTCGACAGCGCCTTCTTCGCAAACTCAGCCTTCTCACGCAACGCAGCGGTGAGGGAAGGATCTTCCAGAGCGTCCGGAGCGCCCTGCTCCATCAGACGCTTATTCAGGTATTCCATCAGGGCGTTATCGAAATCGAAACCACCCAGGTTACGGTCGCCGTCAGTAGCCAGAACCTCAAATTCGGTACCGCTAATCTTCAAAATAGTGACGTCAAAAGTGCCACCGCCCAGGTCGTACACCAGCACGGTGCCGTTGGCGTCAGCTTCCACACCGTACGACAGGGCTGCAGCGGTCGGCTCGTTCAGCACACGCAAAACGTTCAGGCCGGCAATCTGACCCGCGTGGGCGGTGGCGGTACGACGTGCATCATCAAAATAAGCGGGTACGGTGATGACGGCGTCGGTGACCTCTTCGCCCAGGGCAAGCTCAGCGTCTTCCTTCAGACGCTTCAGGATAATTGCAGAAACTTCCTCAGCGGTGTACTGGGTGCCCGAAGAAGCATCAAAACGCCAGGTCGGGTCGCCAATAAAACGCTTGACGTACTGGACGATATCCTCGGGGAATGCCGCTGCCTGGCGCTTCGCCTGCTCGCCCACCAGAGGCTCGTCCGCACCGCCGAAGGATTGGAAAAGCACCACGGAGGGGGTCACGGTGTCGCCTTCCTTGTTGCGAAGCACCTCAGGCACACCAGTAGGACGAACCACCGAAACTGCAGAGTTCGTGGTTCCCAGGTCAATACCAATTGCAATACCCATAAGTCATTCTCTTTCTAATCGTATGCTTACTGCGGCAAAATACCGCAGATGTATATGTGAGTTAGCGTTTCTTGTGATGTCTTCGATAGCCGGCGTTCGCACTACGGCGTCCCGTTTCAGGGCTACGTCAGCGGTTCGACTCGCTTCACCCCGTACCACCACGGCACAGGAGGTGCCAACGGAGAGTTCTTCTTCGCACGCTTCACAAAGGACCGGTCATCGGACCAGCGGGCGGGGAAAGCCGCCGCCATGAATACGTACGGGAACAGGATGACCTGTATAAGATCCTTGATCCACACAGATACCGCGATATCAGCCGGAATTGCGCTCAAACCAAGTAGCTCCACAAGCTGCGGAAGGAACAGGTAATTCGCGAGGAAAAGCGTGACCATAGTCCCCATGAGGGTCAGGCGGCTTCTGCGTCGTCGGGCGGCAGCTACAGCTCCGCGAACCTCCTGCACAGCCTGCTCAAGTTCAGCAAAACCGTTCAGAGGCAACCTCTTCAGCTGGGACAGGCGCAACTGCGCCAAACGAACCTGGGCGGAACTCACCATCAGCCCCAGAGGCGAGCGCGAGGTAGCATAAGGGTTGGGCCCAGCAAAACCGCCGTACGTGCAACGATAGACGTCGTAGAGCAGAGCCCATGCGTACGTCTGAACAATCGCCGCGTCACGGCGACCGGACTTGTACTCTTCACGCGCTTCACGTATCGCCTCACGGGTATGCCCGGCCCCTGCCTGCTGCACTATTGCCTGTGCTGCTTCCAGCTGCTGGGGGTCCGAGTCCCGCCTCTCGAGCTGAGGAAGAATGCGGTACGGAGTCCTCCAGGGCTCGTTCGGCGCGGGGGTACGTTGAGCCGGAGCTTCTTTCTTCGGCTTCTCCTTCTTCCGAGATGCCTTACGTTTCTTCGGCTTTTCTGGCTTCTGACTCTTCTGAGCAGGCTCAGGGACCGCAGGCTCAACCGGAGGCTGGTTAGGAACAGGCTGAGTCGGAGGTGTCGTCGCCGAAGGATGCGGTGCATCCGGCGCGTCAGGCACACGCTGACGCAAACGCTCTAGCTCCTGCTCGTGTTCTTGCTCCTTGCGGCGCATCTC
Source organism: uncultured Rothia sp. (assembly GCF_937976295.1). GTDB lineage: Bacteria > Actinomycetota > Actinomycetes > Actinomycetales > Micrococcaceae > Rothia. The sequence goes on from NZ_CALJRY010000298.1 coordinate 29,165, forward strand.
CTGCCGCATACGTTCCATCTCACGCCGCATCTGCTCGGCCTGTTGCTGAGCGTCAATGGTCTGCCGTTGCAGGTCCTCATTCGGTTGAACAGGTACAGTCTGTTCAGCCCCTGCGTTTCCACCGGCCGGGGCTGTCGGGGAGCTCTGAAGATTCGCATCGTAGGTCGCACGAGACTGCTGATCCAGCAGATGCTTCTCTGCCTCAGCAATCAGCTGCATCAGTCGTTCGCTCTCGTGACGCTTTTCTGCGTTCGGGTGATTCGCGCGTGCCCGGGCAGAACGACGCTTCTGAACGATTGCCTCACGCACCTGTGCTTCGGTTGCGTTCGGTTCAATCTCCAGGATTTCGTAGTAATTCTGCATGACGATAGCTGGTCCTCATCGCTTTCTCGTCGGTCTTTGTAGACGTTTTACAGATGGTTTGTGTAGGGGTGCTTGAGGCCCGGTACCGAGCATCAAGCTATAGGGCTGTTCGTCCGCCCCGACGGGTATATAGCTACCCGTCACCTACATGATGGTCATGCCACCAATTCGTTTCTTTGATTCCTCCACCTGAGCCTCCTTCAAATTGGACACTCGCTCGATGCTGAACGTGCCCAGAAGGATTCCGGAGGTCAGGTCCTTCACCTCCGCGTGGATAATCTGATCACGATCGTAGCTGTAGGTGATGGATAGCGGTGCGCCCTTAGGGTAAGGCGGCATGCGAAGGGTCGCTTCACCCACTAGAGTGACAAAATCTGGATCCCTGTCATCTCCCTGAGTCACACGGAATTTGACTTCGCTCTGGTAGTCACAGACGGTCTTTACAGTAGTCGTCTCGTTCGCCGGCAAGGGAGTATTACGGGGGATGATGATGCTGTTGATCTCATCCTTCTCGTTCTCGTCCAGTACCAGCACGCCCAGTCCCTGACTTGTCACGTCCTGCACACGCACCGGGGCACCGATGTAGCCTTCAACTGCTGAGCGTCCGCCAAGGTATCCGACGGTCTCCTGGCTTTCCGGTGCCAGAAGTGCCGCCTGTACCGCTGCTCCGAGAGCTACAGCTTCATCGGGGTTGATGCTCGTATCTGGTTCTTTCCCGCTCAGGGTCTTGAGCATTGCGCGAACGGCAGGAACACGGGTAGACCCACCGACCAGAAGCACACGGGAGATGTCAGACCAGTTCAGACGCGCTGATTCCAGGGTATCGATGACCAGGTCACGTGTGCGGCGCAGAAGACGCTCAATGCGTCGTTCAAACTCTGCACGCTCAATAGTGACTCGGTACGAGGCGTTCCCGGCAGCGATCTGTACGGTGGCAGTCGGCGCCGAGGACAGGGTTTTCTTCACCTGTTCCGCCTGCTCACGCACTACGTTCAGAGTGTTCAGGTCGTCGAGGCAGCTGGGGCCTCCCTGCGAACGGACCTGTTCATCGATCATGAGCTGCAGTTCGCTGTCGAAGTCATACCCGCCCAGTCGGCGGTCACCGTCCGTTGCTAGAACCGTGAAATCGCCACCTGAAACGTTCAGGATGGTCACGTCAAAGGTACCGCCGCCCAGATCGTACACCAGGACAGTCTCATGGGTATTTCCCCTCGTGGAGACGCCATATGCGAGCGCCGCAGCCGTGGGTTCGTTCAGTACACCCAGCACGTTGAGCCCAGCAATTTCACCGGCGTGGCGGGTCGCTAGGCGGCGTGCATCGTCAAAGTATGCGGGCACGGTAATTACCGCGTCCGTGACGGGGACGTTCATCTGCATCTCGACGTCTTCTTTCAAACGACGCAGAATCATTGCGGAGATTTCCTCCGAGGTGTAGCTGGATCCCGTAGCCGAGTCGAAACGCCAGCTGGACTCGCCCATGTACCGCTTAACATGCTGAGCAACATCTGAACCGACACGGCTTGCGTGCTGTTTTGCTTGAACGCCAATCAGGGGCTCGTCACCAGCGCCGTAGTCCTGCAGCAGGACTACAGAGGGGGTCGTATTTGCCCCGTCGCGGTTTCGCACAATCCGCGGCACGCCGGTGGGATCCACCACAGCAGCGGCGGAGTTGGTTGTGCCCAGGTCAATTCCGATGGCAATTCCCATCGTTTTCTCCATCCCTCGTCGATTAGTGTTTATTCACGGAACGCCACATCTCTGAGGCTCCGTATAGGTTGGCTCCGTATAGGTTGGCTCCGTCTAGGTTTAGAAGGTCGTGTATGAGTCCCTACTCATGAACGCGCCGTGACCAGTTGTGTGGTCCCAGCAGGTCACGCCCTTTTCCGTCGCGCCACAGACGATGTTCCCGCTGTACACGCTGGTGTTATACAGCAGCACGGCATCAGTCTGGGTAAAGGTTTCAGGGGTTTCGTGAGAGGTCAGGCGTGCTTCTTCTGCGGTGAAATCAATCCACCAGAGGGGCTCGCCATCGGCTGCTACTCCGTAGGGTTTATCGTCGTAATAGTTCACGATTCCACACCCAAATTTTCCGTCGATATTCTGGCAAATAATGTTGCCGGTCGGAGAGCGGAAAATCGGAGCGGTCAGCCCGTTACGGGTCGTTGAAGAAAGCAGCTCAACAGCATCGGAGGGGATGCGCTTCTCCCCTGCTCCGGGGTATGCATCGGCCGGGATCTTCCCCTTCTTGGGGGTGCTCGAGGAGCTGAACTGGATACCGCGGAAGAGGTTCTCCACGAATCCTCCGCCGCTACCATCGGGATGTGTGTACCCCCAGATATTTCCACATCCGGTCAGCAGGCAGGCTAGAGTAATGGCCAGCGTGGCACCCACGCCACGGCGAGGTTGCTTCTTCTTATTGTCAACGTTCATTGTTCTTCCTTCCTGCGGCCTTCCTGTAAGGGCTCCCGTAGAGCCCGGCTAGTGTGCCGGGCTCTACGGCTGACAAACGGTTACACGCCCCAGGGTAGTACCCCGCGGCGGGCCTTCGTCAGCGCTTCACGTCCATCCGGGTCGGTTTCCATCTTCTCTTCAAATGCTCGGTACTGGTCGAGCACCATTGCGTCAATGACCTCACGTTCACGAGAGCCGAAGATGGGAGTAGGTAGTAGCTCTTCCAGGCGGCGAAGGACTGCCTGAGAAATAAGCATTGTGCCTTCCGTCTTGTAGAGGTAGGGCAATGCGTAGCCCACGCGAAGTACCGTCACCGGCAATCCCCATTCGTAATGAATGGTGAAGGCGAGGTTCTCGGTCAGCTCAGCGACCTCATGATCGAAAGTACCGCTCTGGAATTTTGCCGGATACGACACATCGTAGGGCGCACCGGGTTCGCATTCCACGCATCGACGGTAATGCTCCGAGAGAGGGATCGGCTGCTCGTAGAGCTTGCCGTCGGTGCGGTAGGTCGCGGTAGAGCAGGGGGTCTGCTCGTACCTCTCGTCGTAGTCCAGAGCGCCGGTTTCAAGAATGATAACCTTCGGGTTGTACGCGCTAAGTTGCGTCAACAGGCTGTTGAGGGCTTCGTCCCGCTGGATATCAGGCACCTGCCCGTAAACGAGTACGAGGTGATGGTCAGGGGTTACCCCCTCCTCACCGGGCAGGAGCATATGCCGAATTCGCATTTCCAGAGCTTCGTCACTCTCGTAGAGTGCCTTATTCATCTGGTCAACGCGGAAGGAGCGTTCCTCCGGCGCCATGAGGGCGACGGTACGCAGAGGCTGGCAGTTCGTCCAGCGGCTGTCCTTCGGACCGCGACGGTAATCCACCATACCGGGGTACACGCCAAATACAACGGTGCATTCGGCACCTTCAGCCAGCTCCTGAGCCATCCGCTGTGCGTTCATCTCCTGTTCCATGTTCTCGGAAGCGGATGCTTCGTCTTCAGCCGCGTTCTTGATATCCACCTGAATGTTGGGGTTACGGGTGACCTCGTACCATTGGGCGTTCGGGTCCTTCGAGAAGGTTGAGGCTCGGTACACTATTTCGGCGTATGCCTCAAACTCGACTGCCACGCGTGTGGCCAACTCAAAATCCCAGATAATTCCTTGGACAATGTCCACGTCAATCGGCAACTCTTCTACCTGCGGGTATTCTTCGGCCGCCTGCATACGATTCGTCTGCCAGGCGGTCAGGGCATGGCTACCTGCAGCCATCTGGTAGGTCATTTGGTAGAGCGCTTCAACCGATTGGATGTCCTGCAGCAGTTCTTCGCCGAAGGGGAAATACTCCGTCTCACGCAGGTGGTTCGTCAAAATCCACAGCATGTGCGATGCTCCCCAAACGTGAGGTCCCATACCCAAAATCTGAGGAACACTAATGCGGTAGATGTAGACGTTCAGGGTGCTCTTATTCCCGAATATCTCGGCGATTTCTTCAGCACTCAGAGAGGAACCAATTTCCGGGGTAGATTTGATGAGATCGTTGCCTTCAATGCAGGGTGTTTTACCGCGACCATCGGCGGGAAAAGCCGAGTGGTCCTTCCAGAAAACGCGGGGCTTGAATGAGCTGTGCAGGCTGAGGTTAACAATCTCTTCGCGCTGCCCTTTGGCGGTTCCAGGCGCGCCCTTCATGGGCACAGAGTAGGTGGTAAATGATTCATAGCCGGGGCCCAGCTTCTCATTGGCTACACCAATAATGTGGGAGGCTAGCACGTACACCTTAGTACGGTTCCAGGTTTCGGCGGCGCGAAGTTTCGAGGCGAAAAGGGCCAGCTTGGCGTAGAACCCCTGGGGGTTCCTATCCGGTGCATCACCGGTTACCAAGTACAGTCGAGGCGTTCCGTACAGGCTGGATAGCGCATACTTCTGGTTGGCGGGCCCAAAGTCTGCGCCCATTACCAGGTGGCATACGGGAGGGTTCAGGGGAGGT
>NZ_CALJRY010000299.1 GCF_937976295.1 uncultured Rothia sp.
GGTGTATTCAGGGGTATCTTAGGGGCAGCTCAAGGGCCAGCTTAGGGGCTGTAGCAGGGGAGAAGACCTGCAGAGCCTAGCTAGGAGCCTCCAGACGCGCCGCTACCGCCTCAAAACGCTCACAAGCGCTAAATCCACATGGCGGGGTCAATATACTCCACAGCGTCCACCAGCGGCTTCTTCTTCTCCGGGGTGCGCGGGCGGTGCTTCGCCGGAATACCGGTAATAATCGAATCGGCGGGGTGATCGTTGACCACCACGGCGTTCGCACCGATAGCGCTATCGGAACCAATCTCCACCGGACCCAGCACCTTAGCACCGGCACCAATGGTCACGCGGTCACCAATGGTGGGGTGACGCTTCACCTTCTCCAGGGAGCGACCGCCCAGGGTCACGCCGTGATACAGCATCACGTCGTCACCAACCTCAGCGGTTTCACCAATAACAATGCCCATACCGTGATCGATGAAGAAACGGCGGCCAATGGTCGCGCCGGGGTGAATCTCCACACCGGTCAGAAAACGAGTAAACTGCGAGAGAGTACGGGCCAGAGCCTTCGTCTCATCCTTCTGCCAGAGCTTATGGGTCAGACGGTGAACCCAAATGGCGTGCATGCCCGAATAGTTCAGCGCAATCTCGACAGCGCCGCGCGCAGCAGGGTCGTGCTGGCGGACGTTCTCAATATCTTCACGCAGACGCGCAATAAAACTCATGGGTTCCCTTTCCCTCATCGGTCGTGCTCTGTGTGTGCGACCTTTCCAAAGGTACCAACAATGAAGCCCAATCGCCTATTCCTGGCCGGCTACATGTCATAGTAGACACACTTACCAAAAACTCAGTCACACAAACGCGCGGAACGTAATATTTCTGCCGGTCAAAAGACGCATCAAAAGACGCATCAAAAGATGCAAAAGCCCCGCCTCGGGACCGTCCACAGTGGGACGAGCCGGAGGCGGGGCATCAGCTATCCAAACCCTAGGGCCAAGACCTCAGGAAGGGAGTAGAGGGGAGAAACAACGGGCTATTAGCCGCGGATATCCTCGTACAGAGCGGTAGAGATGTAACGCTCACCGAAGTCGGGAACGATAGCCACGATTAGCTTGTCCTTGTTCTCAGACTTCTTCGCCTCCTCCAGAGCAGCCCAGACAGCCGCACCGGAAGAAATACCGCCCAGAATACCTTCCTGGGTAGCCAGCAGACGGGAGGTGCGCATAGCGTCCTCAGCGCTGACCGGAGTCACCGAATCGTAGATGCCGCGGTCCAGAGTGTCCGGAACGAAGTTAGCGCCCAGGCCCTGAATCTTGTGGGGGCCAACGCGACCCTCAGAAAGCAGCGGGGAGTCCTTCGGCTCAACCGCAACAACCTTCACGTTCGGGTTCTGCTCCTTCAGATACTTACCCGAACCGGAGATGGTGCCGCCGGTGCCAATACCCGCCACAAAAATGTCGACCTTACCATCGGTTGCTTCCCAAATCTCGGGGCCGGTGGTGTTGTAGTGAATGGCGGGGTTCGCCTCGTTAGAGAACTGGGATGCCAGGATAGCGTTATCGGTGGAAGCAACGATCTCCTTAGCCTTCTCCACAGCGCCGCGCATACCCTCGGTACCGGGGGTCAGCACAATCTGAGCACCGTAAGCGCGCAGCAGCACGCGACGCTCAGCAGACATGGTCTCCGGCATGGTCAGGATGACGCGGTAACCGCGAGCAGCACCCACCATAGCCAGCGCAATACCGGTGTTACCGGAAGTACCCTCAACAATGGTGCCGCCGGGCTTCAGCGCACCCGACTTCTCAGCAGCGTCAATGATGGCGCGACCGATACGGTCCTTAACCGAACCTGCGGGGTTGTAGAACTCAAGCTTGACCGCAACGTTACCGGGAAGGCCCTCGTCCAGTCGGTTCAGCTTAACCAGGGGGGTCTGGCCGGTTGCTTCAACAATGCTGTTGAGAATCTTTGCCATGGGGTGCTCCTTACATGAGCTTGGAGGGAGGCCAGCCGCGACGGGGTCTCCGCAATGAATAATCGGTTACGTGGCAACTCTACTACTCGCCGGCGGCAGGTTTAAACCTGCGGTCACAGTTCGTAATAATGCCAGAGAAAAACTTCAAGAAACGAGGTTCAGAAAGAGGATACAGAAAAGCGCCGCACAAACCCTTTCTCGATAAAGGATGATGAATGTGCGGCGCTCTCTAGAAACATTATGTAGCCCAAAAGACAACCTCTGTATATAAGAGTAGTGGTGAACTCTGTTCACCGCAAGCTGGAGCCACAAATTTTATTGCCATCAATGGAAAAAACAGTGAAAAACTGCATCCTGAGATGGAAAAGACCCAAAAACAGGGGAGAAAACCAGCCTCAGAGGACTAGTTGATGTCCATGTGCAGGTCCCACTTGTTGTTCAGGTAGCGGCCAACAGCCTCACCGAACATCTTCACGTGACGCTTATCAGCCGCCACGGTCTGCTCCTTGCCATCCTTGAACAGCTTCTCGCCCAGGTCCACGTTCAGAGTCACGGTCCAGTTGTACGCACCCTGCGCAAGAACCGGCTGCTTAGTGCCGATAGTCAAGGTAGCGGTCGGGTTCACGTACCAGGTCTTCTTTTCTTCAATACCTGCCTTGGTGGAGTCCGCGTACTTCTTCATCGCCGCCAGGGTCTCCTGGTCGGTGCTGACCTCGTTCATGTAGTGCATATCGCCGGTACGCAGCAGGTACTCAAACGCCGCACCGAAGTACGCCAGAGCCGCCGCGAAGCCAGCCACCGAATTCTGGTGCATAGCCTCCGGAACGACCGGGGAGGGAACATTCTGCGGCGGGTGCTCAGCGTTACCCGGCTGGTACTCGCCGTGCTCCTCCATCTTCTCCAGCTTCGCTACGCCGCTGTAATCCTTATTGTCGTTAGGCAGCGGAGAGTTCGCTGCGGTAGCCGAAGCAGACGCCGAAGCCGAAGGGGAAGCAGACGCCGAAGCCGAAGCGCTCGGCGACGCGGTAGCAGACTCAGAAGCAGCAGAAGCGCTCTCAGAGCCAGAAGAGGAAGCAGACGCCTCAGAAGTAGCCTTAGAGCCACAAGCTGCCAGCAAAGCCATGGAGCTGACGCCCAGTACACCCAGCGCCGCTCGGCGGGTCAGGTTCTCGGACATAGTGATACCTTTCAGTCAGTCGGTGATTGCAACCAGTTTAGCCGCAAACCCAACAGGATACAGAGTTGAGCGGGCGAAGCGTGAGAAGCGCCTCGCAGATAAATAGCGTTATGACGAACTATGACGCCGCGGAGGTGGTGGAGGCCTCAACGGAAGCCTCAGCAGAAGCTGCGCCGGATGCTGCCGCGCTCGCAGTGCCACCAGTAGTACCACCCTGCAAGGTCGCACCGTACGCCACGCTCAGCTCCCACATCTTAGAATCAGCATGGTAGCGGCCGCGGAAATCGCACTCCTGAACCGTCACCTGAGAAGCCGGACCCGCCGCAGTAGCAGTGGCAGAAGCAGTGGGGGACGCCGCATCAGACACCAGCGCATCCTCAGACGGCTCAGCAGGCTCAGCCGATGCGGAGGCAGAAGCAGAAGCACTCGCCGAGGCGACCACCGGCTGAATCTTGCCCTCGGCTACCGCCTCCGTACCGAAGTCCAGAGTGTACTTGCCCTTAAACAGCAGATTGCCATCACTCATAATGGACGGCTGCGCACTCGAAAGCGCATAGGAAGCCGACGGATTCACATACCAAGAACCCTTCTCCACACCCGCAAGAATAGAAGCCGACAGGGCATCCACCTCAGAGCGAGTCTTCGAGGATAGCTGAATGCCGGTCGAGAACGCATCCGTGCTACCGGTTTTCACCAGATAATCCATAGCCGCCGCAAAATAAGCAATCGCCTCATGAAAACCCGTCACCGTATTCGCCGACAGAGCATCAGTCACCTTCGGCTTCGGAGCATTACGCGGCGGATGATCCACCGTACCCTGCTCATAATTCAACGCGTCCTCAAAGTGGGTGTACTCCACCAGACCCGAATAGTTCTGACCATCATCACTGTACCCATTCGGATTAGCACTCGACTTCGAACCGTTCAGGCTACCGCCCTGAGAACCAGACTGCTGGCTAGAGTTACCCGAACCACAAGCGCTCAACAGTGCCGCAGAACCGGCAACAGCAGAAACACCCACACCCAGGCGCAGCAGGGAGCGGCGAGAAAAAGAAGACTGAGAAGAAGACATAAGAGAAAAACCTTGAATCCAGGAAAGCACGTTACTACCAGAGTAAAACAAATCATGCCCTAACCCGAGTGCGAGTTAGGGCATGATGCCTCATCCATCTGAGGGCTTAAAGGTTGTCACCATTAGAATTGCCGCCATTACCGGAATTGCCAGCGTTACCGCCGTTAGCAGCACCACCATTATTAGGCTGAGCTGAAGCCTGCACCTCATACTCGTCCTGAATAGTCAACGTCCAATCATTATCGTGGCGCACACCGGTAACCACCAGGCCACGCTCAGTGCGGCGAACCTTCTCAGACATCTCCGCAGGAGCGCCATCAACCACAATGGTCGGACCCAAATCAATCACCAGGTCGAAAGTCCACTGCACGCTCTTCTTTACCAGAGTCGGAACAGCAGTGAACGCAGACATCGTCACCTTCGGCGACACAAACCAGTTAAGCACCTGCGAGCCCTCATTCGACTCACCCATGAACGAAGAGAAAGACGCAACGAACTTCTCATCAGCCTTCGACTCACGCAGCGGAGCCGCATCACCGGTCAACACCAGGTAGTTAATCGCCGCATACACGAACGCAATCGAATCGTACAGACCCTGCACCGAGTTCTCCGATGCGCTCGCCGGGCGCTTAGGGATCGGCACGTTCTGCGCGGGAGCAGACTCGGTCGCCGGAACGAAATCACCCTTCTTCTCGTAGTTATCGAAGGTTACCTCGCCGCTAAAGTCAGTGCGCGAAGAAGCAGAGGGAGAAATCTGAGGGGTATCCGCATCAGCATTTTCGGCGGTGGAAGAAGAGCCACCGCAGGCAACCAGCAGGGCGCTCAACGACACGCCTGCAACGCCCGCACCGGCGTAACGCAGAGCAGAACGGCGGCTGACGCCGGTAGCGGAACTATCAGAAAGCCCAGAGGTCAAAGGGAAAAGCGCCACGGAGTACCTTTCGAGTGAGAATCTCAGGTGAGAGACGAGTGAGAGTGCGCCTCGACGAGCGGATATTCACACGTGGATATCCCTCTAGAGACAGTCCTAAGTATAACGCGCCCCCGCCTTCACACCCTGCGTACCGCCGCTCAAGCGAGCGTGATATGCCGCCCATCAGCGAACTTACCGCAACCAGCGGCAACAGCGCACCAAGGGGCACAGGGCATAGCGAAGGAGAGGGCGCGTTCATCGTCTATAGGGGAGAGGGGCTACTGGGCACCCTCGGCGGGAGCAGCATCTCCACCGGCGGCACCGGGATCAGGAGCGCCGGGAGCTACACTCGGCTGGGGCGCGGCAGGCTGAGTTGCCACAGGCTGCGCGGTAGCCGCAGGTGCCTGGGTAGCGGCAGGCTGAGGAGCCTGAGCGCCACCATTCTGCGCGGCACCATTCTGCGCTCCACCATTCTGGGAGCCCGTGTACTGATGGGAACCACTCTGACCTGCGCCGTTCTGGGCGGCAGGAGCCTGCGCAGCGCCATTATTTGCGGTACCCTGCGCGGCACCGTTACCCGAAGTGTTCGCACCGTTATTTGTGCCAGTGTTCGCGCCGCCATTAGCCGCCACGGTGCTGTCATCAGTCACCGTCGGAGTGTAAGTCGACGAAGGATGCGCGCGCGGAGTCTGCGTCGGCTTCGGAGTCAACGCAGGATCATACTGCTGAGGCGCAATCACCAACCAGCGCTTCGCCTCCTCATCGTACTCAGCGTACAGAGCCTTAATCTCCGCAGCCTCAGTATTCTCCAGGGGCTTGGTGGTGTTCGTCGCCTTCTCAACCTGCAGGCCGTGCGCCTGAGTAACAGAACACGCCCACGAATACTTAGTGCCGCGAGTCGTCGGCTGCTTATCGGTCAGGCGGAAAGTCCACTCGCCACCCACCAGCCAGTTCGTGCCGGGCGCGTAGAACGCACGCAGCTTCTCCAGCGCCGCACGGTCGGTAGCGTTCTGCGCCTGAACCACCTGCAGAGCCGGACCGGGATCACCCGTCATGCGGGCATAGTTCACCGCCGCAGCAAAATACGCGAAAGTGGCGCGCAGGCTACGGGCGTTCTTGTCGTACATGCTCTCATCCTCAACGGGGATGGGCACGAAGCTCGCCTTAGAATCCACGC
>NZ_CALJRY010000300.1 GCF_937976295.1 uncultured Rothia sp.
GAGCCTCTCACGGCGCCGCTCCTTACGTCGCGGCACTCCGGGGCATGATGGATTTCCTCGCGCGCTCGGCATCATACCCCTCCGTCACCGTTACAAACCGGTTGGGGTCACACTAGGAAGTAAACCCTCAGTCTTCTGGCTGAGGGTTTATTTGTTGATCCGGTGAAAGATTAAAAGCGAGAAGCCACATGTGTTTCGAAAAGCCACAATTATGGTGGCTTCTCGAAAGACATGTGGCTTCTCGGCGGTATAGGGGTTTACTGTGCCGACGCCTCAGCAGAAGCAGTAGTAGCCTCCGCAGACGCAACACCCTCAGTCGAAGCGCTCGGGCTCAGCGACGGAACCGGCGAAGCAGACGCAGTACCCGGAGCACGACGCACCATACGCCAAGTGCCGTCCTGGTAGTGCGCCACAATCTGACCAGCCACCGGCTTACCCGGGTACTTGAATACCTCGGTCAGCGGCTGCACACGATCATTGGTCTTGCTGTACACGCCAGCACCCTCAGCATCATCAATCACCATCTCGGATGCCCACGTGTAGTAGCCGGTGCGGGTGTCCTTAGTCGGGCGGTCAGCAGTCAGCGACAGGGTTATCGGACGCTCCGAACCAATAACCCAGCCACTCTCCGAAGCGTACATGCTCTGGAAGAACTCAGCCACAGTCGAGTAGTCGCCGGTGTGGTCAATGTTCGTGAAGCGGGTACCGTCACCGGTCAGCAGCAGGTAGTTCAGGGTAGCCTGCCAGTACGCGATGAACGCGTGCAGACCCTCAACACTGTTCTCACGTAGCTTCGCCGGCTCCAGGGGGATTGGAACGTTGACAGCCTTGCGCTCCTTGGTGCCGGGCTCAAAAGTGCCGGTGGAGGAGTAATCGGAAAGAACGACCTCACCCTTGAAGCTGGGGCCAGGCTCAACGGTGGTGGTTGCCTCCGCGGTGGGGGAGACGGATGCGGTAGCGCTCGCAGTCGAAGATTCGGTAGCGGATGCGCTCGCGGTCGCCGAAGACTCGGAGGACTTCGAGGAGCAAGCGGCAAGAAGCGCTGCGGTGCCCAGGCCCAGTGCGGTCAGGGCGGTGCGGCGGGTATACATGGTAGACATGGGGCTCTTTCTGAGGTGAATAAAGTATGTGCCGGTATTGAACTAATTCCAGAATATCGCAGGGGAGCGGTCAGCCCAATGTTGTGTGCACCTCCATCGCCGTAAAAGCGGCGGTAGATGACGAAAAACACGGGACCCAAGGCTCTCGTGCAACTACGATATGACCGAGGCTCTAAGCGGAGGCGCCGGAGCTACTTGTGCTTGAGCTGGGCGAGCTCGTTGTAAGTTTGGCGGGTTCATTCCGAACCGTCCAGGCGCCTTCCTGATACTCCAAGATAAAGAAGAACTCATAATCACCGGGGCCGCTGCTCAATGAGGCCATGGTGAGTTCCCTACCATCTGTATAGTGGATCTTTGCTTCCTTGTTGTAACGGCCAACACCCAGCCAGCGGTACTGTTGCTCGTTGACTTTCTGCGGAGCGTCCTCAGACAGCTCCGCTGAGAACGGCGAATCAGTACCGTACACCCAGCCAGTGTTCTTCTCGTAAAATTCGACGAAGGGTTCGGCCTTGTAGATATCGTTTCGGTTCGTATCCACTGCCTTAAAGGGCTCAATGTCGCCGGTAATCATAAGGTAATTGAAAGAAGCCAACCAGTAGTTTATGGCGGCGTACATGCCCTCCGTTGTCTTGGCTTTCATCTCTGCAGGAGGGACAGGCTTGGGCGGATTCTCTGCCTTTTTCGAGCTGGTTGCGGGAACGTAGGTGCCGCGTGATTCGTAGCCGTTAAACTTCAGCTCGCCCTTGTAGGAGCGCTGCGCATCGGGCGTGCTTGGGTTGCTGAGTGGGCGAATATCGCTGGCACAG
>NZ_CALJRY010000301.1 GCF_937976295.1 uncultured Rothia sp.
GGCGCTACGACCTCTTCAGTCAGAGTGGGGCGCTGTGCAATAAGCACTTTGTTTCCTTTCGGTGAGCTCCGCTATATGAGCCCACAGGTTGGGGAAAACATATCTTAGGAAGCAGACGGGTGTCTGTACTCTCCGGGTACTGCTCCGTGGAGTGTACCCGTCGAGGGATTAGGTCGAGACCTAATTAGACGCGGCGGCGCTTCGGGGGACGGCAACCGTTGTGTGCAACGGGGGTAACGTCCTGGATCGAACCGACCTCGAGGCCTGCAGCCTGCAGGGAGCGGATTGCGGTTTCGCGACCGGAACCGGGGCCCTTGACGAACACGTCAACCTTGCGGACGCCGTGCTCCTTGGCGCGGTTTGCAGCAGCCTCAGCAGCCAGCTGTGCGGCGTAGGGGGTGGACTTACGAGAGCCCTTGAAGCCCATGTCGCCAGCGGAGGACCAGGAGATCACTGCACCGGTGGGATCGGTGATGGAGACGATGGTGTTGTTGAAGGTCGACTTGATGTGAGCCTGACCAGCAACGATGTTCTTGCTAACCTTGCGGCGGTTGGTCTTACGAGCTGCCGCAGCGCGAGTCTTGGGAGGCATTTTTGATTCTCCTACAAAGGTTTTCTAATACGTTGGTCGGATAGGGATATCCAACAGAGCAACGTTGCTTACTTCTTCTTACCTGCGACGGTACGCTTCGGGCCCTTGCGGGTACGTGCGTTAGTCTTGGTGCGCTGACCGTGAACCGGCAGGCCGCGGCGGTGGCGCAGGCCCTGGTAGGAACCGATTTCAACCTTACGGCGGATGTCAGCTGCAACCTCGCGGCGAAGATCACCTTCAACCTTGTAGTTGCCTTCGATGAAGTCACGAAGTGCCACGAGCTCCTGGTCGGTCAGGTCCTTGACGCGGGTGTCAGGGTTGACGCCGGTAGCAGCGAGGGTTTCGTGTGCACGGGTCTTGCCCACGCCGTAGATGTAAGTGAGAGCAACTTCCACGCGCTTTTCGCGGGGAATATCAACTCCAGCGAGACGTGCCATACTGGCTTCTCCTTGTTGTTTTCCAGAGGTCTATAGCATCACTGCCCGGGTTATTCTTGCCCGGTCCCCGGCCTCTGAGTCCGGAGGTATCCGAAGGCGCCTCGTGGGCGTTGCTTCGGAGCGGTGCCTATGACAATTCCGCCCTCTGTTGGGGCGGTTATGAAGTCAGCTACTAGGGATTAGCCCTGGCGCTGCTTGTGGCGCGGGTTTTCGCAGATCACCATGACCACACCGTGACGGCGGATCACCTTGCACTTATCGCAGATCGGCTTAACGCTCGGCTTGACCTTCATCGCATTCCTTTTGATTGCAACTTGAT
>NZ_CALJRY010000302.1 GCF_937976295.1 uncultured Rothia sp.
TGTAGCGCCTGGAATTAATGGTGGCACTCAATAACCGACGTTAAATGCAGAAAGAGTACCGCTTTTGCGGTACTCTTTCTAATGCTTATGAAAATTCAATACTCAGCCTAACACATATTTAGGCAGCTGGTCGAGATGGATAACTCCCAGACTAAAAATGAAAAAGCCAGTGTCCTAACCCGACACCTTAACCACCGTCTGAGGGTGCTTAATATCGCGCGTGAAAGTACAGCGGATGCTTCTTTAGTCGTAAGGCTAAAGCGCGAAGGAGTGCCGAATCCGGTGACTGTAAAAAGCACGCCCTGCTATTAAGCTGATGCGGGGACAGAGACTTTCACACATGCCGCCACTGCGGGAGAGTAACGCCTCTCGCCGGGTTAGTGACCGACGGTGACCGACCGGAGTAATCCACACCACAAACCCGCCTTCTAAAGCTCTCTATGAGCTCTCCAAGGCGGGCGCGCTCCCTCAAGCTCCCTCCCAGAGTAAGCGCGGCTTAGCCGCCGTTACAGCTTGCTAGAAGGCCGGCTTAACATCCGCCACAGTATCAGGTTTCTGAAGCTCAACCATAGTGCGGTCTTCACCCATCTCGTAGTAATGATGGATACGGCGCAAGAACGCCTGCCACTGTTCGGGTGAACTTTGCTGTACCGCTGGGTACATTTCCTCAAGTTTCAGGTTCGAGATAATCCAGACCTCGTCATGAGCCGCCCACTTATTGTAAAAGCGTGCATGAAGCTCCGTCGGGTACCTGTCCAGCAGGTTCAGCATCAACTCAAATTTCAGCTGGCTATTGAACTCATCTAGTACCAGAACCCTTTCGCCGCTGTAGTTATCGAATGGGTTTTCATAGTCTGTAACCCTAAACAACTCGTCATCATACGTTTCGTGTACATAGCGGGTCTTGCCGACACCAGTCTTACCGTATAGGTAAGTAACCCTCACATCCCGGTACTTGTTTTTACGTGCGGCGTTACGCTGTAGAACATTCTCCACTTCGCGTAAGTTCCTTACGTGGGGTATAGCCTCAGGTGAAGTCTCGATGATGTCGTCCACTTTTTCACCGTTGCGGATACGCTTATGTAGCGTTTCGAGAATCTTGCCACGTCCGCGCTTTTGCTCCTCATGGGGCTTCTCCATATTGCCAAGTATCCGACCGGCGCGGGTTTCTTCCTTGGTCGCGTACTCGTATGCCTGAAGCTGGGTACCCTTACGGACCTCTAGATGAATAGTCGGAAATTTCTTCTTCAGTGTAGAGAACCGAATCGGCGCATTATTATTCTCGATGTAGCCTTGATAGTGCTTGTAACCGCCTTCACCACGTTCAAGCTGCCCAATCCAGGTGTAGCCGTTAAGCTCCTTGATAAGCTCTTCCTCGCTTACATGCTCAGCGGACAGAGTGAACACCCAACTGCGTGATTGTTTGTCTTTAGATTTTTGTTTACTCAAGAGTTCCTCCAAAACTCATCGAAGTCTTAATTACAAGTTCAATTTTATCTGTTTGGGACTTGTCAATACTCAAGCTTGGTCATCCTATAGCTACAGCTACTTAATTGATAAAGGGTAATACTAAGAGCCCTATCAGGCAGAACGGCTTCGCCGCCCCGCCGGATAGGGCTAAAGCGCTTACAACCTTTCCCAGATGCCCCTATATTCTTTGTAGCTGAGCATGTCCACTTGGACTGTTTCTGTAGTACGGTCGTAGCGCATGAGGGCGCGTCCAGGGGGGAAAGCTGCTACATCGGTTGCTAGCTCTGTAGCATTCGGGTGTAGCATTCGGACAGCATCCGCGTTATCCACATTGAATGTTAGTCGTGTTGCGAATTGCGCACGGGTGGCGCCATCGATGCTTTGGGTATCGGCGCGCTGCGTTGAGACGATTACCCTGAAACCGACTTTGGCACCTTCAGCGACGAGACGATTAACGAGGGCTTTTGCCTTGGCGCTGATGCGTTCAGCGGGCTTATGTAGTGAGTCGTAATCGCTGAGCTGGCTGATGATGCTTGCGTACTCATCGAGGACTACGACTATGAGTGGCATACTCTCACTGAATTCTTCGTACTTGTCCAGCTTTTGGGTACGGAGGTTATGGAGCCGACTATCCATCTCGTCGACAAGCTCCTCTAGAAGTGCGTAGGTAGTTTCAGGGTCGTTACCGAGAGAGAAACGTTCTGCGTTCGTGGCTTCTGCAACAGGGGCCAGAAGTGCAGTTCCAGGGTCGATGCCCCAGACCTGCACTGTATTTTCACCTGCAAGGTTAGCCAGAAGTACGCGAAGGAACGAAGATTTGCCGCTCCTTGTCTGCCCCTGAACAATGGTGTGTGAGGCATCGACGAGGTTGATGGTCGCCTCTCCTCCACTAGCACGACGCCCAATAACTGGGGTGGTTGTGAGGTTGGTGATTTCTGCATGGCGGGTTCCGTCTAGAGGGTCTACCAGATGGAACGTAACAACCTGACTCCCTTTACCGGTTAGCTCATTGGTGACGGTGAATGCGTTCTTCCTGTCTTTCTGGCTAACGCAGGTCTCATAAACCTGCTTGCTAGAGATGCCGTTAATAGGCTCCGTTACTACAAGCTGCACGGTATCTTGACCCTCAACTAGCGACACGTTGTACGACTCGAAGTCTGACTTTTTCACCAGTCCAAGCTGGCGCAGGAATGTGTTACCTTCTTTACGCGCAGCTACCTTCTTTGCGTACAGGTAGTCACCGTAGATGGGCGAGTACGCGCGGGCTTTAGGGACAAGAAGTACGATGATTCCCGCGGCTACGATAAGCATACTGAGGTCACCGTATGCCAGCCTGACGCTGATGTAGAGTAAGCCCCAAAGCAAGGTAAATTTTATGTGCCTGATGAGTGCCATAGTAAGCTTCCTGCTGGTGCTGGCTTCTGTCTGTTGTGCCTGATGCTTCATCGTTAGCTGTTCCTTTCGATGGTGCGGCTGGTAGCTGCGGAAGATTCACTGGTAACAGGGACGAGACGTTCAGCGGTGACGGTTACGATGGCGCCCTCTGCGGAGCTATAGACATTGACGACGGTTAAGCCATCGAATCGGTACGGGGTGAAACGCTTGATGGGTTGAGGCGTAAACAAAGAAACGTACACGTTGTGGAGCCTGCGTCCGTCTTCTAGAACCTCGAGTCCGGGTACGCGGTAAGTTGCTTTGCCTTCGACAAGTTTCGGGGCGCCGTTCTTTTCCCTGAGGATGAAGTCCTCCGCAGAGACTGATTCAAAGGCAACTACCTCGAGTGCCTGGTTCTTACCATTTACGATGAATTTCAAGAGGTCCTCCTGATAGGGGTACGAATATTGTCAGAAGGTATATATCAGGAGTGTTACGGAATCGGATTAACAGCAAAGCCCCCTAGTGTGACCAATTTCACATTAGGGGGCTTTAGGGGTAATAAGTCCGGTAATTTCCGGGTTTGTTTTTCATTCTGTAGCGCCTGGAATTAATGGTGGCACTCAATAACCGACGTTAAATGCAGAAAGA
>NZ_CALJRY010000303.1 GCF_937976295.1 uncultured Rothia sp.
TGGACGATATGGACATCGTGGATCTGCGCACGATTGCCCGCACTGTCGGCTTTGGCGAGAACCCCGACCTGGAGTTCCCCCTGCAGCCTCGCGGTTTCCGTCTGCTTGCCGGTATTCCGAGCATCCCGAACGCTATTTCTGAGCGTCTGGTGGAGCGCTTCGGCAGTCTGCAGGCCCTGATGGCGGCGTCCCTTGAGGATCTGCGTGCCGTGGACGGTGTGGGTGAGGCTCGTGCCCGCACAGTGCGTGAGCAGCTGTCCCGCATGGCGGAGAGCAGCCTGGAGAAGTACCTCTAGCAAAAGACCCACACGAAAAGCCCCCGCGCCAGAGAATATCTGGCACGGGGGATTTTTCACGCCCACACAGGGGCGAAAACACGCAGGGTGAAAACTACAGAAGTGAACTACTGAATCACGAAGTTCACCGGAGCCGAGCTCACACCATTGACGGTAGCCGAAGCCCAGTAGGAACCCTTCTGAGCGGTCGAAGCAGAGGAGCAGCCCAGAACGTTGATCTTACGGTCCCACGCCAGGTCGGTTGCACCCTCAGCACCTGCGGCTACCTCAGACTTCTGAACGGCGGTCGCCTCGCACAGGCTGCGGGTGTACACCTGAGCCGCACCGGAAGTAATCTTCAGATCAACGCCGGTGTTCGCGTCCTCACCGCCCACAGCGCAGGGGGTCTTCGAGGAGTTCGTGTAGGTCACGTGGAAGGACACCTGCTCACCGGCCGCGAAGGTACGCTTCGCGGGGGTGACGGTCACCTTCAGGTCGTTCGCGGTGCACGCCGCAACAACAGCCGCAGTGGTCACGCTCGGAGTCGGTGCGGGGGCAGTCGGGGTCGCCGCGGGAGTAGTTGCCGCAGGGGTTACCGCAGCGGTGGTCACGCTTGCAGTGGGCGCCGCAGAAGCGGTCACCGAGGGGGTTGCCGAAGCAGTAGCCGACGCGCTTGCAGAGGCAGTCGCGCTAGCGGAGGGGGTTGCCGAAGCAGTTTCGGAGGGGCGAGCACTGAAGCTCTGGAAGGGCGCACCGGAAGCCGTCGCAGTGGAGGCAACAGTGGCATCCTTCTTGCCGTTAATCATGCCGACCATGGAGGTCACGCCGGCAACCAGCAGCAGAATAATAGCGAGCAGAGCAATGACCGCCACGATACGACGACGGCGGTACACTTCGGGAGGCAGAACGGGACCATTTTCAGACATACCCTTAAGGATACCGGGTTTACCCCTGAGATTCACAGTGAACTCTGTTCATGCAGTTTTGGGAATATATGCCCTGTGGCGTAGGCTTTTCGGATGACCTCAGAGCCCAAACGCACCGCACGCACACGCCCCGAACCCACCCTGCCCGAAGGCACAAATACCGAGGCGCTCCACCACCGAATCAACCGGTGGTTCCTCGACCAGGCACGTGATTTGCCGTGGCGTCGCAACGAGTGCACCCCCTGGGGTGTGATGGTCAGCGAGTTCATGCTGCAGCAGACCCCCGTCAAGCGCGTTCTACCCGTGTGGGAGGAGTGGATGCGCCGCTGGCCCACCCCCGCCGACCTTGCCGCAGAGCCCGCCTCGGAGGCGGTGCGCGCCTGGGGCCGACTGGGCTACCCGCGCCGCGCGCAGCGTCTGCACGGTGCCGCTGTAGCGATTGTGGAGCAGCACGGCGGTGAGATTCCCGCCGACTACGAGGCGCTGCTGGCTCTGCCGGGCGTGGGCTCCTACACGGCGGCGGCGATTAGCGTGTTCGCGTTCGGTTTGCGCGCCACGGTGATTGATACGAATATCCGCCGCGTGCATGCGCGCGCCGTCTCTGGCAAGGCGCTGCCTTCCCGCTCGTTGACGGCGGCTGAGACTCGCCTGGCGGAGGCGCTCATGCCCACCGACACCCCCACCTCATGCCTGTGGAATGCGGCGACCATGGAGCTTGGTGCGCTGGTCTGCACGGCGAAGTCCCCGACCTGCGAACTGTGCCCGGTTGAGGATCTGTGCGCCTGGGTTGGGGTGGGCAAGCCGGAGGCGGACTACACCCCCAAGAGCCAGAGCTGGCACGGCACGGACCGTCAGGTGCGCGGGGCGGTCATGGCGGTGCTACGTGCGGCGCATGAGCCGGTGGATCGCGGCCTCATCCTGGGTGCGGGTGCAGCCTCGGGCGGCGATACGGCATCACCCACTGCAGCTTCTTCACCCGATTTGGCGTTCCCCGCGGATGCACCCGCCGCGCTACACCGCCCGCTCAAGGCGCTGTACGCGCTCTCCCCCGCCGCCGAGCAGCTGCAGCGCTGCTACGCGGGGCTACTGGCGGACTCTCTGGCGCGCGAAGTCACGCGGGGCGATGCAGTGCTCGTCTCGCTCTAGTACCCGCCGCAGAAAGGCTCCTAGAGCCTCCCAAGACCTTGCACGCAAACACAGAGAAACGCCTGAGGGGCGGTACCGAATCATTCCGGTACCGCCCCTCAGGCGTTTAGTGCGCTAGAACTTAGCTATTGAGAGCCTAGTCGTTGCCCTGAATATCAGCTGCGGGAACCTCAGCGGCAGGCACCTCAGCTGCGGGAGCCTCAATTGCGGGAGCCTCAGCGGCTTCTTCGTCCAGCTCATCCACCGAGTCCAGAGCCAGCTCCTTCATCGGCTGAGAAGAGAAGACGAACTTCGCGGCGTCGCCCTCACCCTCAACGTCCACGGTGATCTTCTCACCGGGCTTAATGTCGCCGAAGAGGATCTTCTCAGACAGGGCGTCCTCAATGTTGCGTTGCATCTCGCGGCGCAGCGGGCGAGCACCCATGGACGGGTCGTAACCCTTAGCCGCCATGAGAGCCTTCGCGGGGTTGGTCAGCTCAATGGACATATCCTGCTCCGCCAGGCGCTTAGCCAGGCGACCCACGAACAGGTCCACAATCTGCAGAATCTCAGACTCGGAGAGCTGCGGGAAGACGATAATGTCATCCACACGGTTCAGGAACTCGGGGCGGAAGTGCTCCTTGAGGTTCTCCATCACAC
>NZ_CALJRY010000304.1 GCF_937976295.1 uncultured Rothia sp.
CATGAAAAAACCTTCATGTAAATGAATGAAATAGATTCACTATGTGCAAAAAAGTCCCGGGCTGGTTTAAAACCAGCCCGGGACAATAGGGCGAACATCACTAAAATTATTTGTCATAAAAGTGGATATTGCCCTGATGAGGGGTTATGCCGCCTGGACAGCCTCGGTACTCGCCGAATAGTTATCCGCAGTATCTACCGCACGCACATAGTAGCGGGCGCCGTCGCGGTGATCCACCGAATAGCTCGTGCCCGTAACCGTCGCAATAGGACGATCATCGCGCAGAACCTGGTACTTCACCCCACGCTCGGAAATACCCGACCAGGTCAGCTGATCCTTAGAACCGTTCGTCGTAACCTTCAAGTTGCTCGGGGGAGCCGGAGGCGTTACATCGCGAGGTGCATAACGTGCGAAACCAACGGTCTGCTGCACGCCGTTAGCACCCAGCGACTTACGGATATCGCCACCAACCCACAGAGTGCCGGTCGAATCCACGAAGGACTCCCACACACCATAGCCATACGCACCGTTCATAATCGGTGCAAACTCCGGCAGCATCTTGCCGCTGTCCTTATCGAACGCAGCTACCAGACGAATGGTCTGAGCGTTAGTTGCGTTCTCCCACTCCGAATAGACCGTATCTGCACCCTGGAAGAGGAAATCACCGCAGTGGCACGCACCGTAAATAGTGTTGCCGCTCAGATGCAGATCCTGGAAATCGCCACCCTCACGAGTAATCGCGCTGTCGGTGCGGCGCATCGAGCTCTTCTCGTAACGGCTAATCATATGCTCGGTGCCACCCACCCAGACAGAGGAGCCAGCGTCCTGAACATCGAACTGGAAACCCCACATCCTGCGCTCGTTTTTCAGATCCCAGGTTTGGGCACTCTTGGGGGTGTACGAAGGACGGTGGTTCCAGGTCAGCGGGTTCGTGCTACTACCTTGCATATGAGCGAGACGGAACGCCTCCTGATTATTCAGCTGAGTGAAGTAGCCAGCAACGTACACATCGGCGTTGCCCTCGGAAGCGCTCACACCGTTGACCGTGCCGTTAAAGACCGGACGCCAGTTCCAATCCACCTCGCCGTTGCTCAACTTAATACGAGCCAGGTTCCTCGCATACGCGTAGGTGGGGGAAGTCTGGCCCTTCAGGTGAGTGAAGGAACCGCCAATGTACAGGTAACCATCACGCACGTGCAGGGTCTTAATCTGAACCGGCAGGGAAGTGATGCGGCTGACCACACGGATATCCCAATCCTTAGCCACCTGGCCGGTCTGCGGATCCAGAATCACGAAACCGTTGTAGTACTCGCCGTTCACCTGGTCGAAGGAACCGCCCACGGCAAGCAGGCCGTTCGGCAGAGCCTCAACCGACTTCACCTGACCGTTAATCTTCGGACGGAAGGAACGGCGCAACTCGCCGGTGCCCACCTCGTAACCCGCCAAGAAAGCCTGCTCAACCTTCTCGCCGCTTGCCGACTCAACGTACGCGAAATCGCCACCGGTAAAGAC
>NZ_CALJRY010000305.1 GCF_937976295.1 uncultured Rothia sp.
CTGTCGATGTCGCTGTTGACTTCATGGATGCCTACGCGGACGTGTTTGAAGAGCTCGCGAAGTGAACGCTTTCGCGTTTTCTCGGGACGATGTGTGTGCCATCCATTCGGCTGCGATTGCTCGCTTCGGTGGTCTTGATGGCGTGCGTGACGAGGGGATGCTGGCCTCGGCTCTCGCCCAGCCCTTCCAAACTTTCGGGGGTGAGGAGCTCTATCCGAGTGCAGTCGAGAAGGCGTGTCGGTACGCTGTTGGGATCATTTCGGGGCATCCCTTCCTGGACGGAAATAAGCGAACTGGTGCTGCTCTGTTAGGTACGTATCTCAGGATGTGTGGTGTCGGTTTTGCACCTGACCATGCGGAGTTCCTTTCAGCCATGCTCGGGGTAGCTGATGGGTCTATGAGTTACGAGGAACTCGTGGACTGGGTAAGGATCAACGTGGGGTAATCGCCTTCGGGTGTTGTGTTGGTGATTCAGTGGTGGAGGATTCCGTGGAGTAGGGTTCGTCGTAGAGAACCAGTAGTTGTTGATCAAGGAGGACGACACGTGGATCTGCTCGCATACATGCGCTCGCAGGACACCATTACGCAGGAGGAATGGGAATGTACCTTCGAGGAGGATGCTCGGGAAATTCTTGTTCTGCTCGCTGGTGGTGCAGGTGCCGGCAAGAGGAACGGATTCTGGTACATCTCGCACTACTTCTTAGCGTATGTTGACTGTGCGACTGGTGCCCTGCGCGTGAATCAAGGCCGCTTGGTCTACCCTTTGAGTGACGAGCAATATGCCGCGGGTAACGTGCTAGGTCGCTTTCCTGAGCGGGTCATTTATCGCGTGAAGGCGCGCAAGAAGAAGTCTGAAGAAGTGCCCGAGGGTATGACCGCCTCCTGGCGCAACCAGTTCCTCATCGTGGAAATCCTCGGGGAGGATGCTGCGTGCCCGGAGCTGGAGGAGGTCCTGGCGGAGTACCTCAGGCCGGTTGTTCTAAGCGATGAGGTGCTGGGAGAACTCACTCTGAACAAGGAATTGGACCTATTCGATGGGGATGTCTCGTGGCGAGGAGAGCGGATCTCTGTATCTCTGGAGGTCGATTCGGGCTGCGAGGAAACCTGGAAACAAGCCGTGCAAGCGATGAAGACGATGCTGGCGGACCAGGAGCGGTGGGACCGTGACATGCGGGCGTTCGCTGCGCGTGAGCTGACCGAACTTGCATGCGAATGGCGCGACTCTGCCGACGAGG
This sequence comes from uncultured Rothia sp., assembly GCF_937976295.1. Lineage (GTDB taxonomy): Bacteria > Actinomycetota > Actinomycetes > Actinomycetales > Micrococcaceae > Rothia. The sequence goes on from NZ_CALJRY010000305.1 coordinate 1,236, forward strand.
AGGTCCCCGAGATTACGGAAGAGAGCTTCACGCGCCGAATCAAACTGAGCAGCATCGTGATGGATGCCGACGGTTCATTTTCCGCATACTTCGACGATGATGACATGTTCTTCGGGCATTGCGTCACCGCATACGGAACTCTGACGGACGGGGTGACCGCGGCGAATATGGAGGGGTGAGTACTGGCTGCTGGAGGTGAGGTGATGATTCGTGGGCGTGTAT
>NZ_CALJRY010000306.1 GCF_937976295.1 uncultured Rothia sp.
GAGCTTCCCGAAATTTCCGGTACCGTGGACGGCGCCGAATTCGCTGAAGCCGTCAAGCAGGTTCAGATTGCGGTGTCCAAGGATGAGACCCTGCCGCTGCTGACCGGTATCCGCGTAGAAATCAATGGCGACACCATGACCCTGCTCGCCACCGACCGCTACCGCCTGGCAATGCGCGAAATCAAGTGGAACCCGGTCAACCCCGATGTTCAGGCGGCTGTGCTACTGAAGGCTAAGACCGTCTCCGAGGTCGGTAGCACCCTCTCCGGTTCCGGCGAGCTGTCTATCGCCCTGCCCACCGCTGGTGAGCTGATCGGCTTCGCGGCTGGCGCCCGCCGCACCACCAGCGTTCTGATGGACGGCGACTACCCCAATATCCGTGCGCTGTTCCCCGAGCAGACCCCGATTCACGCGGTGGTTCGCACCTCCGACCTGGCTGAGGCTGCTCGCCGTATCTCCCTGGTGGCCGAGCGCAACACTCCCCTGCGTCTGAAGTTCACTCAGGGTTCGGTCGCTATTGATGCCGGCCGCGGTGATGAGGCTCAGGCTTCCGAGACTCTGCAGGCGCACCTGTCCGGTGATGACATCACCGTCGCGTACAACCCCGCCTACCTCTCGGATGGTTTGAAGGTTTTCGGTACCGAGTTCGTTCGTTTCTCCTTCACCGATGCGCCGAAGCCCGCCGTGATTTCCGGTCAGGACGAGCCTCTGGCTGAGGATGACCGCACCTACCGTTACCTGCTGATGCCGGTTCGCCTGCCGTCGAACTAGGCGCAGTGTTTGCCGCCCCGCGCGCCTTCCAAAGCTCTGTCCGAGGAAGCCCGCGGGGCTGTGCTTTCTGCCTGCCTGCGCCCACCCTAACCGAACCGTACGAAAGGAGCTTCCGGTGTATATCGACCATATTTCGTTGTTGGATTACCGCACCTACGCTCTGCTGAACCTGCCTCTTTCGGCGGGAGTTACGGTGTTTCTGGGCTCGAACGGTGTGGGGAAAACCAATATTGTTGAGGCGATTGACTATGCGGCCTCGCTGTCTTCGCACCGCGTGAGCCATGACGGGCCGCTGGTGCGGATGGGGGCTTCGCGCGCCTATATTCGCACCCGTACGGTGCGCGGTTCGCAGCAAACGGTGACCGAGTTTGAGATTGCTCCCGGGCAGAGTAACCGGGTGCGCATTAATCGTGCCGCGCCGGTGCGCGCCAAGGAGGCGCTGGGCATTGCCCGCACGGTGCTGTTCTCCCCGGAGGACCTTCAGCTGGTGAAGGGGGACCCTGCGGGCCGTCGCCGTTTTGTGGATGAGCTGGCT
>NZ_CALJRY010000307.1 GCF_937976295.1 uncultured Rothia sp.
GGCATTCACTGGGAGAAGGTTGGTTGGGCTAAGTAAGTGCTCATCCCTTCACCTACGAGGTGAATAGCCTAGAGCTATTGAAAGTGTCCACCCGGATGATCCGGGTGGACACTTTTTGTATGTCCGAAAGGGGCTGCTTTGGGGTGCTTATGTGTGCCGATGTAGGAGAATGGCGGTATAGCTATCCGTAAAAATCCGAAAAAACAGTGTATACATAGTATGAATATTCAAAAAACACGATAAATATTAAGAAATATTGTGAAATGCTTGGTTTTTGCCCCGGGGGTGCGCTACAGTGGAGTCATACAAAGTTATGCAGTGCTCTGCATAAATAATCATCACTTCGGGAACACGGGATACACCCGCCCGCACAAGACAGAAGGAAACCATTCCCATGACCGCCAAGACCGCATACACCGCGAGTAGCCACGAAGCGACCAAGAACAGCTTCAGCCGCCGCGCCCTCATTGGCGGCACCGCGGCTCTGGGAGCTGTAGGTCTGCTCAGCGCCTGCGGTAGCGGTAGCGCAAGCTCTGAAAAGACCAAGGCAGCCGGTGCCGGTGCCAATATCGAAGACCTCTACAACATCAATGCTCAGGACGTCGCTAGCCTGAAGAAGGGCGGCACCCTGCGCCTGCCCGCCGGATCCATCGGCCCGAACTTCAACTTCTACACCCAGAGCGGTAACACCAGCGATAACGTCAACGTTATGAGCACCATCAGCCAGGCTGGTATGTGGAACCTCGACTTTGACGGTACCTACAAGCTGAACACCGACTTCGCTGTCTCCTTCGAGCACAGCAAGAAGGACGACAAGATTCAGGTTGCCGTCAAGCTCAATCCCAATGCTGTCTTCAACGATGGCACCCCCATCACCTACAAGGCGCTCCAGTCCACCTGGAACATCTTCAAGAGCCTGGATAATGGCTACAACATTGTCACCAGCGGCATCTACGAATTCGTCGAATCTGTAGAAAAGGGCGAAGACGATTACAGTGCAACCGTCACCTTCTCCAAGCCCTACTACCCGCTGCAGAGCCTCTTCTCTGAGATTCTGCACCCCGCCCTGGAAGACACCGAGCTCTTCAATAATGGCTTTGTCGACAACCCTCACCCCGAGTACTGGGCTGGCCCCTTCACCCTGGCGAATAAGGGTTGGGACTCCACCGCGAAGACCTTCAGCGTTGTGCCCAACGACAAGTGGTGGGGCACCAAGCCCCTGCTGGACAAGATTGTCTTTACTCAGATGGAGTCCAGCGCTGCACGTGCCGCGTTCAAGAACGACGAAATCGACGCTATCGGCGCAAGCACCTCCTCCACCTATGCCGAGGTGAAGAATATTGCCGGTACCGAATTGCGTAAGGGTACCCGCCTCTACGCGGGCGGTCTGGATATTAACCCCCGCCGCGTTAAGGATGCTGCCCTGCGTAAGGCAATCTTCGCTGGCACTAACCGTGAAGCACTCGCGAAGATTCAGTTCCAGGGCCTGCCCTATGAGGAAACCATTCCCGGTTCGATGATTCACATGCCCTTCTCGCCTTACTACCAGGATTCTTACCCGACCCCGAATAATAGTGTTTCGGAGGCGCAGAAGATTCTGGAGGCCGCTGGCTACACCAAGAATGGCGACTACTACGAGAAGGACGGCACGAAGGCTGGCTGTGCTGTGGTGGTCTTCGGTGACGATCCGACCACCAAGGGTAAGGCTCAGACCTTTACCCAGCAGATGAAGGATGTCGGCATTGAGATCCGGATCGATCAGCACTCCGATAGTGAGTTCGCCACCATTCTGGGCAACTGGGACTACGATATTTCCTTCAGCGGCTACTCGGTCTCTGCTGACGCAACCGAAGCTACCAAGCAGTTCTACTACTCCGAGAACAATGAGGGTATCGGTAGTGAGGAAATTGACGCTCTGATTGATGCCATGACTCTCATGGAAGATGACAAGGAACGTAACCTCGCCTGCAACGAGATTGAGAAGAAGCACATGGCTGAGTTCGCCTTCCTGGGTACCATTACGAACGGTCCTGACTTTGTGATGGTCAAGAAGACTCTGGCTAACTACGGTCCGCGCCTGTACAAGTCGATGGACTGGACTGCTGTGGGCTGGATGAACTCCTAAAAGACGCCTGTCGTGTGAGCGGGTCGAATGCGTATGCGCGCGTTCGGCCCGCTTTGCTGTGCCCGCTAGCTAATGCGGGAGGCGGGGTTTTGGGAGGCAGGGTTTGGGGGCAGGGGTGAGGCGCTGCACGAAGGATTTGGGGTTACTCCGATACGGATTTAGGTTCAGCGCCTTAGGGCCGGGCGTAATAATTAAGAAATATTTATCGTGTTGTGCACTTGTAGTGATGCATGTGGTGTACACTACTAAAAATATTAAATGTGGCTTAGGACATAGCTTTAAGTCACATTATTTTGCATGGCTTGACCTGCCCGCCCATCACCGCAGATGGCAGGTGCTCCTGTAGACGGAAACCCCGCCTCCAGGGCACGCAAGCCACCCACTCTACACTGCAAACACTGCATCAACGCAGTCTACACCCACAAGGAGCCCGCCATGAGCCCCCACCCCATCCCCTCCATCTCCGGAATCAACCCCGTCATGAGCCGCCGCGTACTGTTCGGCGGCGCAACCGCCGTCGCAGCTGCCGGCGTACTGAGCGCTTGTGGCTCCTCATCCTCCTCCAAGACCGAGCACCAGGCAAGCGAAACCCCGCTCTATGAAATCAACGAGCAGGACCCCTCGAACCTCAAGCAGGGCGGCACCCTGACCCTGAGCACCTACTCCCTTGGCCCGGACTTCAACCGCTTCTCCCAGAACGGCTCCAGCACGTCCGTCTCCGAAACTATGGGCATTATCGCCGGTGCAGGTATCTGGCGCAGCACCTTCAAGGGTGAAGACGAGCTCGACCCCAACTACTGCCTCGGCTTCGAAGCCAAGGAAGTAGATGGCAAGATCACCGCAGAGGTCCGCCTGAACCCCAAGGCAGTCTTCAATGACGGCACCCCCATCGACATCGACGCCCTCAAGGCAACCTGGCAGATTCAGCGCGACCCCGACGGTGAATACAAGATTGCCACAGCGGGCATCTACGAATACATCGAAAGCGTTGAAGCTATCGACGGCGACCGCTACCACGCACGCGTTGTCTTCAAGACCGCGCACAACCCCGTCAAGGGTCTGCTCTTCGGCGGAATCCTGCACCCGGCAATGCTCGACGTAAACCTCTTCAACGAAGGCTTCGTGGACAACCCCCACCCCGAGCTCGGTTGCGGCCCCTTCACCCTTGCACCCAACGGCTGGAACTCCTCCGAGAAGACCTTCACCGCAGTCCCCAACGACAAGTGGTGGGGCGATAAGCCCAAGCTGGACCGCATCGTCGTACGCGAAATGGCAGACGCTGCAGCTCGTGCCGCATACAAGAACGGTGAACTGGACGTCGTGGAAGCACGTACCCTCAGCGCCTACAACGAGATGAAGGACGTTGCGAACTCCGAAATCCGCCGCGGTCGCCGCCTCTTCGCCGGCGGCATGAACCTGAACGCACAGCACATCACTGACACTGCCGTGCGTAAGGCAATCTTCCTGGGTATCGACCGTGGTGCTCTGGCAAAGATTCGCTTCCAGGGTCTGCCCTACGAAGAAGAAGTTCCCGGCTCGATGCTTCTGCTGAGCTCCTCCCAGTACTACCGTGACAACTACCCGGCACGTAACCAGGAGGAAGCACGCAAGGTCCTGGAAAACGCAGGCTACACCAAGTCTGGCGACTTCTACGCGAAGGATGGCAAGACCATCACCCTGAAGCTGACCACCTTCGGTGATGACGCCACCACCAAGGGCCAGGCACAGACCTTCATTCAGAGCATGAAGGAAATCGGCATTAACTTTGAGCTCGATTCTCGTGCACAGTCCGAATTCACGAAGGTTGTCGGTAACCGCGAGTACGACGTGAGCATTTCGGGCTTCGGCGTGAGCTCCGAGCCGACCAGTGCTGCCGAGTACTTCTACCACTCCAAGAACTGGGACGGCGTTGGTACCCCCGAAATTGACGCTATGATCGACGAGATGATCACCATTCTCGACGACGCTAAGCGCGCCGAGAAGTGCAACGAAATTGAGAAGAAGCACATGAGCGAGGTTTGCCTCTTCATCCCGTTCCTCAATGGTCCGGACTTCAAGGCATGCCGCCCGAAGCTCGCTAACTACGGTGCGTTCCTCTTCAAGACCACCGACTGGTCTTCGGTTGGCTGGATGGCATAAGCCGCAGTTTTAAGCTCCCCGCCCCTATACGTTTTCGCAGTGTCGTATAGGGGTGGGGAGCTTTTTCTTGTGGAGGGTGCA
>NZ_CALJRY010000308.1 GCF_937976295.1 uncultured Rothia sp.
GTGCTGGGCGCGCCTCCTGAACAGGACGAGCAGCAGGAACAGGGCGGGCCTGCGGTGTACGCTGTCGGGGCTGACCGCCAGGAACCTGCAAATGCGACCCCTCAGGAATGCCGCTCTGCTCGGCAAGGTCTTGAGCAACAAACGCCGAACTGAACAGCATGTCTTCCATGGTCCACTCAAGCGGCGGCTGTGCGTTCGGTGCCAGCTGCAGCTTGTCCAGTTCGCGCAGGTGCAGGGCGAGCACATCCACCATGTAGCTGATGACGGCAAGGTTCGGCTGCTCCCCCAGGTTCTTCGGGTAGGCGAAGTGGTAGATGTAGGTGTTGATGTTCTGCCGCTTTTCCAGGGCTTTCGCCGTCTTCTCAACGGAGACGCCGCCGCAGGTAAGATCCGAGAGGCTGTCGAAGGTTGCGGGACCTTCAGAGACACGCACGGTCAGCGGGCGGGAGGGGTCTACGGCGGACTGCTTCGGCCAGAAGATGCCGGGTCGGAATGCCGTCTGCAGGCTGTTGTTGACGACGATTTCCTTCTCGGGTCGCCAGGGCTTCTCATGGTCCACGATGTACTTGCGCGGCATTGCGTAGGTGGTGAATGAGCACGCGAAACTCTGCAGCTCCTCCCCCGCCGGTGAGGAGCTCAGAATGTATGCCTTGGCGCGGTTCCAGGTTTCGCTGTTGCGGACCTTGTTTGCGAACATGGACAGCTTGGTCATGAACCCGTCGACCTTGACGGTGGGTGCGTCGGCGGTGATCAGGTAGATGCGTGCCGTGCCGTACAGCGAGGAGAGCGCGTACTTCTTGTTCGATTCGCCGAAGTTGGTGCCCATGATGAGGTGGCAGGTGGGCGGGTTGACCGGCTCGCCGTTGTAGTAGGGCGTGTAGTCGAAGCCCATGTCGATGACCTGGCAGGATTCTGCGGCGGCGTGGATGCTGTCGAGGGTGAGGCTTTCGTTGGTGGGCGTGCCGTCCGCGTTGTTGAAGGCGATGAAGACGGCGGTGTAGCCGTATGCGGCGCTCTTGGGCTTGTCCAGGGCGAAAGTGTTGCATTGCGGGTGGTGTGCGGCGTACTGCTGCTGGATGTGTGATACGGCGTTGTGCGGCATGGTTACTCCTTGGGGTGTGGTTGTTTATCGGATTCGATTGTGTGGGTGTGTGATGTGTTTTACTGTACGCTACTGCCCTGACAGGCTAAGCGGGTAGGGGCGTATTTTTCGCGATAAATCGCGATGCGGAGGCTGTATTCTCACCGGCGAGCGCGCTCAGCGGCGAGCATGGCGGGGGCTGCGGGCAGAACGGCGGCGGATGGAGGGGCGGAGGGGCGGCGCATCCAACTGTGCGGGCGCGCCGACCCTTCCTCTTGATGGTGTACAGCAAGTACCGTTAGCGCTACGCAGTCTTCTTCAGCGTGTGCTTCACCATTTCGGGTACCAGGCGGGGAACTTCCACCTGGTACGAGGCTACCGCTACTGCATTAGTGTTCAGAGTCCACCAGTCATCAGGCAGCGAGTCAATCCATGCTTCCCAATCCTTCGTACGCCAATCGTATGCGCGCTCCTCATACTCATCCCAGTTATCACCGCCAAGAGCCTCAATAAACAGAGACTTATCTTCCATGGGGTTCGGCTCATAGCCTTCCGGGCGGTCTGCATCCCAGAACTTGATGAACTGACGCCAGTTCTTCTTCGTGATGATGAACGACTCTTCACCATCCGGGCCGAAGCGTTCCTGATCCGCCACGTAGGAGGAATCCTGCACACGCTTCCAGAACGTGGGGACATCAATCTCACCACGCTGCAGCAGATCACCCAGGTACTCGATACGGTCATGCTTCGGGCCAAAAGCACCACGCGGAAAACCATCACCGAAGGGCAGCAGACGGCCAGCACGGTAGTCCTCCATGTTGATGGTCTCCCAAGAGAAGCCGCCCTCCTCCTCGTACTGGTCAGGCTCCAGGCAGGGGTACCAGTCGCTGTCGTACACCATTCGCATCAGCTCAGCTGAACCGTCCTCACCTTCACGGGTGTAACGATCCACCAGGCCAGCACGAACGTACTGCTCCTGTGCCTCAGTCAGATGGTACTGTCCCCCCTTGCGGCGGAAGCCCAGCTTCTCGGTCTCGATACCAAGCTTCAGGCGGCTCTTGTGCACTGCCACAGCAGCTTCAATCGTCTTCTGGCTCAGCGGCATGATCTCCACCAAACGGGTCATCGTCTCGTACGGGGTGACAAGGTTCAGAGTGCGCAGCGTCTCTTCACATCCGCTGGGATCTTCCTTGTACATTTCTTCCTCAATGAAGTCGAGTTTCTTCTTCAGAGGCATGGTCGGAATCTCTTCACGCAGCTTGTTGAGCCAGTCAACAGCGAATTCATCCTCCGGCTCATCAGCGACATGGTCTTCTGCTCGCTTCAGCAGGTACGCCATGTACTCATCCACGTTGAAACGTTCCGTGTACATCGGCTCCATGGCGTCGCAGCGTTCCTTGTTGATCTGGCGACGTTCCTCTTCCAGAGCCTGGTAGTACTCGAGGTCATCCAGGGTCTTCTGCTGCTCTTCGGGGGTGAGGCTGTTCCAGTACTCTTCCTCGGCGATACGGTCCCGCTCGTCCGCATCCGGGGCAGGCTGCTGCGGCAGGCGCAGCGCACCGGGGCGGCCGTACTGACCAGTACCGAAGGCATCCAGGGTGATGGCGCCGTGCTTCTCTTCGCGCAGCGGGTGGTCACAGTTCAGCCACTCACGGGCATCACTGATGCTGATGGGCTTGGTCAGGCGGTACAGGCGCACCTCCTGGTTCAAATCATCCAGGCGCATCTTCTGCTGCTTGAAGGCAGCGCGGGCTTCCTTCTCATCCAGGTACACGTAGATGTAGTCACCACATTCCTGCCACCAGGGCGCATCCAGACGCGGGTCGTCCCAGATGAGTTCCTTGCCGTCCTTGCGCTTGTACCGCGGACGGCCCACCGGCGGGTTGTTCACCTCCTTGCGTCCTCGGTTCACGTGCACGAGGTAGCCGTACACGCCGGGCTCGCCCTCCAGCTCGTTCTTGAGGGTGATGTCGGTGTCCAGGTCTTCGATCACCCAGTGCTTCGCATCGTTGAAGTACTCGATTTCCTCATCGGTCATGTTGTCGAAGAGGGAGCAGTCGAAGAGCATACGGGGGTCCATGAAGGCGCGGTGAGGAGCCTCATCCCCAAAAGCATCCATTACAACGCTAGGAAGGTCCTTCGGAATGCCGTAACGGCGCCACTTATAGGGGTGGATGCTCAGATCCTTCTCCCACGGGGTTTCACCGGTAACACCGGGGGCGCGGGTGTGCATCAGCTCAGCAGAGAGATCCTTGCCCTTGACCTTCACACGGTGCTGCTTTTCGAGAGAGTCATAGGAATAGCGAGCGCGGGCGTTGCGTTCGGCGTGGTACTTCTTCTGATAGGCCTTGTAGCTGGCTTCGGATTCGGGGCTGCGTGCCATGGTGACGATCCTTTCTCGCGGGGTGCACTGGGAGGCTGCGGTGCTCTCAGCGCGTGGGCTGCGGTGCTTCTGATACCAGAGTAGGGCGGACCCCTGACACGATAAGCGGGGCGGGATTTACCCCCGGGTAAAGCACAGGCGACCCACGAGAACGGCGAATACAAGAACGGCGAGAAGCCACATGTGTTTCGAGAAGCCACCAAAGAAGTGGCTTTTCGAAACACATGTG
>NZ_CALJRY010000309.1 GCF_937976295.1 uncultured Rothia sp.
GTGACTTCTGACTAACAGAGGCCACTGAAGAGCGGGTATCCTTCCGGGGTGATTGGCGCGACTTTCACGATAAGCCTGCCGCGGAACTGAGCGGTGCTAGAATTAGGCTGGTGCCTGCAGATCACGGCTTTTCCCTCCCTAAATGCCCCTTGTTTTCATCCAAGAAACAGGGAACGGACAAGCGCTAGAGGTGCCACCAAAAATTTCATTATTCAGTCACCCACGAGAGAACCCCATGACCATCGGATACGCCGCCGGCGCCTACGACCTTTTCCACGTCGGCCACCTGAACATCCTGCGCCAAGCAAAAGCGAACTGCGACCACCTCATCGCCGGGGTGGTTCACGACGACGTGCTGGAACAAACCAAAGGCCGCCGACCCGTCATCCCGATTGAAGAACGCGCCGAAATCGTCAGCCACATTAGCTACGTGGACGAGGTGCATATTGAGACTAACCCGGATAAACTACATACCTGGTCTCAGAAGCCCTTTGACGTGTTCTTCAAAGGCGACGACTGGAAGGGAACCCCGCAGGGCCTCGCCCTCGAAAAACGTTTCGCAGAGGTCGGCGTGAGCGTGCACTACTTCCCCTATACGGAGCACACCTCAAGCACCAAGCTCCGCAAAGTTGTTGACCTGCTAGAAGCTGAGCACGACCTGCGTGTTGAGATGCGTCGCTTCGCCGAACTTCTTGGTGACCGTGCCTATCATGAGGCGGTAGTCGCCGCTAAAGCAGAGGCCCCCGTGGGAGCGGCAGAAGCCGAAGCATCCTAAAGCCCCATCGGTCGTTAGCATTCAGTACCCAACATAAAAAGGCTCTTTATTCGAATAAAGCGGGTTTTTCGCCGCTTCATTCACATAAAGAGCCTTTTTAGCAGGTAGACTAGCAGACCAGTAATTAACCCTGCTGAGCGGTCCACTTCTCAGCCGAGGTACCAAGAACCTTGAGCACGCGACCAACCTGAGGTTCGGCAGCGGCAGCAATCTTCTTGCCCACCAGCGGAATCGAGCAGGAGACCTCACCATTGACGTCCACACGTGCCTGGCTGTCGCTCACAGGAGTGAGGGTCTGGGTAGCCTGTGCGCTTACAGGCATACCGC
>NZ_CALJRY010000310.1 GCF_937976295.1 uncultured Rothia sp.
AAATACGCCATGAATATATAAAAGATAGGAAGAAAGATCTTATTTGTTTGTGAGGTCGCCAGCAGCCTCGCAAGCGAGTCTCATGGCTAAAATTCGAGCCTTGGTCTCGAATTTTACCTGTAATGAAAGCTAGGGGCTAGCTTTCATTACTTTCACTACAAAACGATTTTTCTTCCTATCTTTTATATTATATTTACATTTTTCTACTAAAAATTCTAAATACACAAAAAAGAGAATTTACAATAGTTGGTATTGTAATGGAAATATCAGAAAGTGTTAATCAACCTGGAGAAATAGCAGATACAGTAGTTACATGTTTAAGAAAAGAAGACATAAAAGATAACTTAGATTTATTTATTAGATTAAATAAAGAAGGATTAAAAAAGCCATATACAGCTATTGGTGATATGTTAGGGATAGATGGTAATTTATATAAAGAAGTTCAAGACGATTATACCGCTCCTCTCCTACTTGGATAACTGTGGTAATTCTAGAGCTAATACATGCCGACGGGCGCTGACCCCAGTGCTTCGGCAAGCGCTACCCCGAGTGCAGAAGCGACTACTGAGGCACCGAAGGCCCAGGATCCGGACCCGAAGGTTGAGGAGCCTAAGCCTGCCGATCCCAAGCCTGAGGACCCGAAGGAAGAAACTCCTAAGGACGAGGCCGCTAAGGACCAGATTGTTCTGCCCTACGCGTCCGAGTGGAAGTACATGGTCTCCAGCAAGGCTCCTAACCGTAAGTACGGTTGGAAGTACAACTTCCACTTCACCTTGGAAGATATCGCGCAGGAAGCATGGCAGACCGGCAAGACCCCGATTGGTGTCGGCTCCGGTAACCTCAACACCTCCGTTAAGGTTCCGCTTGTGCGTACCCAGCCCAATATCTACGCCTACACCACCATCCAGCTCACTCGTGAGCAGGCGAGCCGCGACCTGGTGCTGACCACCTACGCGGATGACGCTATTGCGGTGGGTGTCAACGGTGAAGAGGTTGGTCGTTCCAACTTCGACACCCGTGGAAAGCTGTGGAATAGCACGATTGCATCGAGCTCGATTGATACTGCTACGGCTCAGAAGACTCCGGTGACCTTTACCGTTCCTTCTTCCAAGCTGAAGGCTGGTGAGAACCTCATCGCTGTTGAGGTTCACCCGGGCATTAGCCGACGTAACGTTCGTCCGAATATAAGCTTCGATTTGCAGGCTACCTCCAAGGCGCCGGTTGCTGAGCAGCCCGCTGAGAAGGAAGCTGACAAGGAGGCGGAAGCTCCCGCCTCAAACGAGGCTGAGCAGCCCGTGGTTGAGAATGCGAATAACGTTGCCGCTGAGCAGGGTGAGCGACGCATCGTCAATAATGGAGTCGGAACCCGCGTTCCGCTGCAGTCTCGAAGGAACTAATACCTTCTAGATAATCTCAGCTAAATGGGGTTTGATTTTCTGAATGATTCAGGAAATCAAACCCCATTTGCGTGTTCTGCTCGCTTTTCTGTGTTTTTTTGCATCATTAATTCCGGTTATTTGCAGTTCTGTTATGTGCATCTCTGCACAATGTTCAGAAATGTTTTCTAAATCCAGAATTCACAGGAACAAAGCGTCGATAACCCCCGTCTAACACCGCACCGAACCTACCCGAAGGATCCCGCAAATCTGCACCAAAGCGCATTGTCAGAGGCTTTTTACGACACAATTGTTGACCCTGACCACACGCCCCCTATTGCACTTCATCTCGTTGTAAAATATCTATATAGTGGTGTACGTGAAAAAAGGGACCAACCACCTCTTTTTTCGCGTGCGAGACTTCCGGACTTTCT
>NZ_CALJRY010000311.1 GCF_937976295.1 uncultured Rothia sp.
AGGTCGCTCCGGCTAACTGCGGCGGCTCGATCGTGGTGGGCGCTACCGACCAGGACGGTAAGCGTAGCGACTTCTCCAACTATGGCAAGCTCGTTGATGTGAGCGCCCCCGGTAGTAGCATCATGTCCACCGTGGACCTGGGTACCACCGTGTCCACCGGCGCAGGATACACCGAGTACGACGGCACTTCCATGGCGGCACCCCAGGTTGCTGGTGTGATTGCCCTGATGAAGTCCGTGGATCCCTCGCTGAACGCTGAGCGCGCAAAGCAGATTCTGAAGCAGACCTCTAAGCCGCTCACCTGCGATGTGAACGCTTGCGGCTCCGGCATTGTGAACGCGGCGAGCGCCCTGGCTGCCCTGCAGGGCAAGCAGGATTCGAACCCCGTTGTGAAGCCCTGGCCGAAGCGTGCACCCAAGTACCCGACCCGTGCAGCTCGCGTTGGCTACGTGACCAACCCGACCACTAACCACAACCCTCCCTTCCTGATTACCCCCGGTGGCCTGATTCCCGGTCAGTAATCGGCATATTGCCAGTTCGGAAGCCAGTGAGCCAATAGGCTTCTGAAGGACGCCACATACAAAAAGCCCCCGCTGAAAAATCAGCGGGGGCTTTTCGTGAACAGAACGCTGCTGCTTGTGGTGCTGCAGCTTGCATCTCCCACCCACCCTCACGACTGACGGGTGGGAGAAGTTTTGTAGGTAGCCCCTAGTGAACTAGCCGCTAGGGGCGTACCTGGGAGGCTGGCATCCCGGCACGAATACCTGCAACCTCCATGCGAGCCGACTCGTAGCTCACCGCACGCAAGCCGGAAGAGGCGGCGATTGCTTGAGTCTCTTCTCGCGTATTTTCCTGACGCTGGGCGGGTAGAAAAACCCAGCGGCGCTGAACCGCGAAGCTGATCGGGATCAGAATCAGCTCGGTCAGGATCTTGGCGACCAGCAGGGATGCACCCAGACCGGTCAGAGTTTCCATCAGAGCCGCGTTAGTGGCGAGGATGCCCACCGCCAGCACGGTGTAACGTACCAGCGAAGAGGATGCGGAGGGGCGTGCGCCTCCGTCATGCATGAGCATTCGGTTGACGGTGAAGTTCGTCAGTGCCGAGATGACGCGGGCACCGATTACGGCTGCCAGAAGCGGAACGCCCATGCCCACCAGGACGAAGAGGGCGATAGCGTCCACCAGGAAGCCGGTCAGGAAAGACGAAGCCAGGAAGGCAAGCAGCGGTGCGTAAATCAGCGCCGAGTCCTGCAGCGGCCTAAAGTGGCTGGTCGGGTTGCCCGGCTCGTAGACCTTCACGATGGGTACCTGCACCAGTTCCACTTTTACGCGGGTTGCGCGCAGGAGCATGGAGAACTCGTACTCGTACTTATCGCCGGGAATCTGTAGCAACCAGTCCAGAATCTGCGGGGTGAAGCCGCGCAGACCGGTCTGGGTATCTGCCACGCGGGCACCGGTGGCCAGGGTGAAGAAGCCTACGGTTGCGATGTTGCCAATCTTGGAACGTAGCGGCACCTTGGTGCCTTCTTCGCCGGCGTTCGGGTCGGGCTTGGTACGCACGCCGAGGATGATGCTCCTCTGACCTGCCGCCGCTGCGGTTTCGGTGCGCACACCCACACGGAAGATGTCCCGAGGTAAGTGCTGGCCGTCCGCGTCGGCGGTGACGATAACCTCACCGGGGCGGTTTGCTTTCGCCCAGGCGATACCGGTGCGCAGTGCCGCGCCCTTGCCCTTGTTGACCGGGTGGGTCTGCACGGTCACGCCGCTGATACGCAGTTCGGTAAAGATCGGTGCGTAGGTGCTGCCGGATCCATCGTCAATCACGAGGATTTCAGCGCTGGGGTCCTGTTCGCGCAGAGCCCGGGCAAGGCGGACCAGTGATTGGTCAGGCTTGTAAGCGGGTATCAGGATGATCATGATGCGCTCCCTGCAATGTAGAGGATGTCGCTGGTGCCGCGTTCCTTGGTGCCACCCTGGGGGCGGTTGACCAGCTGGTTGTTGAAGACCATGGCGGAGGAGCCGCCACCGTCCAGGTTGTAAGCGGTCACGCAGCCGAGGTCCTTGAACATCTGGGCGAACTCGGGCATGGTCACGCCGCGCGAGTAGTTGGTGGAGCGGCCGTCGACCACGATGAAGACCAGGTGGTTAGTGCCGAGCACACCCACGCCGGTTCGCGGCTGGTTGCCCTGGATGGAGTGGTTACCGAAGTTGGTGTCCACCTCGACGCTGTCGATGCCGTCGACGATTGCGGAGTCCTTGACCAGTGCGGGGCCGAAGGAGAGGGTGTTCCACACACCCTCGCTGACGAGGGTCTGGGCGTTGGTTGCGGTTTCGTCGTAGAGCTTGACGGAGCCGTCGCGGTAGAAGGCGAGACCCTCGCGAGCGCCGGAGTCACGGTAGACAACACCGTTTCGAATCACGATGCCGGTGGTACGGAAGCCGTAGTAGTCGCCGTTGATCGCCCAGATGCCATTGTGTTCGGAGGCAATGTTCGAGGGGGTGTCGATGATGTTCTGGCCGAACTTGTTGTTGGCGAAGGCGCTTCGCAGCAGGGTTGCGTTGTCGAGCTTGATGTCTGCTACGAAGGAGACGACCGCATTGGAGCCGCTGCCGGTGGTGTTGGAGGTGATGGTGATCGAGCCTTCGTTAGCGGTGAGGCTCTGGCCGTTGACCTTCACGCCGGTCAGTTCGGTGGGGTCTGCGGTGGCGGAGCCGCTTGCGTTTGCCTGCTGTGCCGCCGCCTCGTAGGCGGTGGTGTCTTCGATTTCTGTGTGCTCTGCCAGGTAGCGGTTGTACGCCCAGCCTGCGCCGCCGCCGACTACTGCGAGTGCGCCGAGGCCGCCGCCGATGAAGATTCGACGGGTGAGCTTCTTCTTGGCTAGCTTCTGCTCTGCAGCGGTTTGGGTTGCGTTAGCTTGTTCTGCTGCGGTCTGGGTGGTCTGGTCAATGTTCTGAGTCATGTTCTGTTCGTTGTTCATGTCTCTAGAATGCCGGGCTATTCTCTGTGCCAGGCATGACTAAGCTGTGCAGAAGCTATGTATGCATATTCATTTTTAATTTCTTTATTCATGCGCTTTCTGATTGCCAGATAAAGGCTATTCATGCATATGTATAAAGTTGCAGAAAGGCTGTATACGCCCCGTATAGCTGCGTGCAACGGCGTGCTACAGCCCGCCTCCTATCCCCCGCACATATGCGCCGCGCAGCCGGGGCAGGGCACGAAAAAACCGGCTGAGCACCCCGTGTGGGGTCTCAAGCCGGTTCATCATCTATCGAATACGGTCGATCGATATTCGCCGAATCATTCCGCGTATTCTTTATGCCTCATCCTCGTAGGACGCGTACTTTTCTGCGTATGCCGAGTAGTCGTCCTCGTCGTCATAGCGACGGCGGGACGAATCGGAGGACTTCGTTTTCTTCGCGCTACTGAGCTCGCGCTCGAGTGCGCTGTAGTCGGTCTCGGGGCTGAAGTACTTCATCTCCCGAGCCTGCCTTGTTGCTTTAGCCTTCTGACGGCCGCGCCCCATGGCGTGACCCCCTCTTTCATCCTGTCCGAGGCGAACAGCACGCGCGGCGCATCGCTCTCGGATCGTTCAACAGTCTTTACTACACTATAGAGTACCCTGTTTCAGCCCTGAATGTCTCGCTGAACGGCACCTATTTTGCGTATCAGAGCACTTCTTCGCACCGGAACAACCGTTTTATTTTGCACCGGTAGCGAGCGCACCAAAACCCCTACCCCGCTGCACCGCATCAAACCAGCGCTCACGCGCGGCCCAACATCATTGGCAATGAACGCGCGTACCCCACGGTTACGACCTATGAGCCTCACCCCTAGAAAGCATAATCATGGCTGAGGTGAGGCAGCCCAGATACCCCAAAACCCCGCATCAGAAGTGCTTATACTTCCGTTGCGGGGTCTGGGTCTCCCTACCGGCTCACTCACAAGGCCGGGTTCAGAGAGGGTACCGTGCCGGTCATGACATCCAGCACGGGGCTTGAGGGGTTACCTGCCGTCCTAGCTTGCAGTGAAGGAACTGCTAGCTTGCAGTAAAGGAACCGAGCGAGGTGGCGTTGGAAGCCAGGGTGGTGCTGGATGCATCCACGCTATCGGTGGTGGTGTACACGGTGTAGCTCTCGCCCTTGGCGATCTTGGAGCTGGAGACCAGGATCAGTGCAGTGCTGGAGTTCGTGACCTTGTAGTTTGCCACCACGTTACCGGAGGAATCAGCCACCTGTACGGTGGTGCCCGCGCTCAGGTTCGATACGTTGCTGATCTTCACGTAGCCGCTGGTGGAGGAGGTGGAGGGAGCCTCGAACATGTCACCGGAGTTACCTGCGGTCACGGTCGCGCCGTTGAGCAGCAGGTCGCCGTTGGTGTCCAGGGAGGTGTTACCACCGGTGAAGGGGCCATTGACAACCACGGTGCCGCCGGAGAAGGTTGCAGTGCCGTTGGAGTCGATGCCGTCACCGTTAGCGTTCACGGTGACCGTACCGCCGGAGATGTTGACGGCTGCATCAACTACCTCGAAGGTGCCGCCGCCACCGCCCATGCCGCCACCTGCGCCACCGCCAGCCGGGGGCTGGCCCATGCCGCCACCGGCAGGTGCCTGACCACCGGAGGTAGCCTGGCCGCCACCTGCGGGTGCCTGACCTGCGCTACCGCTGGGTGCCTGGGGTGCGGAATTCTGACCGGTCTGTGCGCTCTGGCCAGTCTGCGCACTCTGATCAGTCGAGGTTGCAGTAGTCGAGTCGGTAGTGGTCGTGGTGCTGTACGAAGCGTTGATACCGTCATCGGAGCTGGTCACGTTCACGGTACCGTCCAGAATGTTGATGTACTGCGCCTCAATACCCTCGTTCGCCTGGGTAATGTTCAGGGTACCGCCGGAGATTTCCAGAACACGCTCAGCCTTGAAACCGTCATCACCTGCGGAGATGTTCACGGTACCGCCGCTCAGGCGTACCCAGCCGCGGTTGCCGTCGGTGTCATTGGTTGCCTTGATACCGTCCTGGCTTGCGGTCACGGTGATGGTACCGTCCAGGATATCAACGTAGTCCTTACCCTTGATGCCGGTGTTTGCCGCGCTCACTTCCAGGGTGCCGGAGGCAATCACCAGGCCGTCAGAGGTGTGGACACCCTCTTCGTACTTACCCTCAACCTTCAGGGTGCCTTCGCCCGCCAGGGTCAGGTCACTCTTGGAGTAGATGGCCGCGTCGGGGCTGCCGCTGGCGGTATCGGAGTAGGAGGAGCCGTCAGAGACGGTGTTGGTGGTACCCGAAGCGGTGTAGATAACGACCTCGTCGGCTTCAACCACGTTGATAGCCGCACCGGTGGAGTTGGTGATGGTCGCGTTGTTCAGGATCAGGCGGACCTTATCGCTATCTGCTGCTTCGACCTTGACCTGTCCGTTGTAGGTGCCGGTGAGCTTGTAGTTACCCGCCTTGGTGATGGTGATGACGCCATCGCTGACGGTCACACCGTCGGTTGCGGTCGGGTTGGAGAGGTCAATGGTAACTTCGCTGGAGGAGTCCCAGGTGACGTCCTTTGCGGAGTAGTGGGTGTCCTCTGCGAGCTTCGCGCCGTTCTTCACGTCGGTGGAGAAGGAGTCTGCCACCTTCGACGTGGTGCCCGAAGTGCTCGAAGTGGAGGTGCCGGTCGCACTAGTGGTATTAGTGCTGGTAGCCGTTGTCGAGGTTGCCGAGCAACCGGTCAGGGCGAGGGCTGCCAGCAGGGTTACGGAAGTTGCACTCTTGATGATGCTGTTCTTTTTCACGGTATTCCTTCTTCGTGTATCACAGCACTATGTAGTGCCGCTGCGGGTTTCTTGTAAGTAGTCTTGGGGTTGTGCCCTGGTATCAGGGTTCTGGGTCTTTGTTCTGGAGGTGCGGGTAAGGTAGGTGCGCTACCCTACCCGCACATCCCGGGTTGCCGCTTTAGGCGGGATTGCCGTTTTAGGCGGTTGCGAAACGCTCGGTCAGCAGCTTCTGGTAGTCCTCTTCGGTCAGGGCTTCCACGTTGAGGCGGGTGCCGTTGACCGGTTCCAGGTGCATCCAGTTCTTGATGGTTTCTGCCCACTTGTTGCTTGCCAGCTGCGGGTTCAGCGCCGCCATACCGGTTGCGAACTTGGAGATCTTCGCGGGGGTGATGCCGGCATCCCAGAGGTGCTGGTCTGCTACGGAGGGCTCCACACCGGACTTGGTTTCGATGATGACCGCGTTCGGCAGACCGTAGGTGGTTCCGACCAGGTTGCCGTGGTAGTTGCGGTAGTTCACGCCCGCCATGAGGATGTTCTCGGACATGGGCGTCCAGGTCAGGTTGGCATCTACCGTCATACGGGAGGCGACCGGGTTCTTCTCGCTCTGCGGCAGGAAGACCGTGGTGCGGCGGTAGCCGGTGGTCAGAACCGCCTCCAGCTTCTCGACCGGGCCTGCGAGGATATCGCCGAGTGCTTCGGTGATGTACTCGTGGCCTGCTGCGGTGAGCGTATCGCGCTCCTCGAAGGTGTAGGGGATGCGCTTCTTGACGGTCATGTCCTGCTCACCGTCGGTCTTGACCTCCAGGAAGGTCAGCTTCGAATCCAGGTAGCTACGGGTACGGATCTTGAAGGTGTCGTCGCGGCTGTAGGCTGCCGAGTGATAGCTCTGCATCTGCGGGGTGTCGAAGTAGACCGAGTCGTAAGCGAAGTCGCGCTGACCCTTGATTTCCATGACGGAGGCGTCTGCGTCGAGGGTGGCGAGTACCTTGGCGGCGGTTTCTGCATCGACAATGTACTTGCGGTCCACACGAGTCTGCATGGCTGCCTTCTCGTTCATGGCTTCGAGGCTGATGCTCTTCCATTCGGTGGGGATGATGTTTGCGGCTGCGTTAGTCATGGGTCTTCGTCCTTCTGGGGGTGTTGCCCGGTGCGTTAGTCGTGGGTGCACGGTGGGCAGCTGGGATGTTGCGTATCTGTTAGAGGGGCGGCTGTGTGCCCGGCTTAGGTGGCTGTCTACTTAGAGACGAGCTACTTAGAGATGAGGGTCCGTTCGGTCCGCTTGAGCGGAATCATCTGGGTGTCCAGCGCGGCGTGCGCCTCGGCGGTGGGGGCCGCTACCTGGCGGGTTGCACTGATCTGGGGCTCTGCCAGGGGCGAGGCTGCGTTAGCCGGTGCCGCCTCCACTGCCGCGGGGGTGCCGCCCTCGGGGGTTTCCTTGGGCTGGTAGGTGACGGTGGCGCGGGTCAGGTTGTTCACCATGTCCAGCTCGGTGATCTTCACCGAGGTGACGGTGTAACCCAGGTGCTTGCTCAGGTAGCTCTTGAGCTCTTCCTCGTCGCTGATAGCACGATCGGCGGTAACGGTCTGGGTCAGTTCCTTAGAGGCCGGAGCGCTACGCGAGTCGAGGATCGCGATCAGGGCGACCAGGGTAGCCATGAGGGCGAAGGCGATATATGCCGGGCTGATGTTCACACCGGCGATCATGCCGACTGAGAGTGCTACGAAGTAGTAGCCGACTTCGCGCTGGCTGAGGGCGGTGGAGCGCAGTCGGATAATCGACAGGACACCGAAGAGACCCATACCCATTGCGGTTGCGTTCGATCCGGCTGATACCAGCGCCACCGAGACGGTGAAGATGCCGGCGTTGATGACCGCGTAGGAAATCATGAGTTCGCGGTTACGGTGCCGCACCATGTAGAGGGTGCAGAGAGCTGCGATGGCTATCGCATCGGCAAGCGCCATGATAAGGATGTTCATTGGGTTCTCCAGCTTCGTGTCGTGATATCCGCTGTGCTCTTCGCTGTCTGTTCTTCAGCTCAGTGCTGTGCGTTCTTTGTAATCTCTAGACTCACGGTTGAAGCTATGTTTTTACTGTGTTTGCATTAACTTAGAGTTAAGTGTTTGCCTTCTCGCCCAAATTCCCTTGTCTACCCTCTAAATACGCAAATATTTTTTCTTTATTCACCTCTTTTTTGGGACGATTTCTATGCGGTTCACAGCTGAAAAGGCACAAAAAATGGGCCCCCTCCATAGCGGAGGGAGCCCATAAAAGCAGCTAAAAACTTAGCGACTAGGCGTTATTATGCCTTCTTGCGCATGCGGGTTGCCACGATGGTCGCACCACCAGCACCCAGAGCAATCAGACCCAGGCCAGCAGCGGTCATCGCATCGGATGCACCGGTCTTAGCCAGGGAGGAAGAGCTCTTGGAGGATGCGTTCGAGGAGCCGGAGCCCAGGTTGTCGTTCGAGCTGGAGCTCAGCGAAACGCTGTCAGACTTCTTAGAGTTCTCGTAGTCAACGGGCTGCTCGCAGCCGATGCCGTCGCCGTCAGCGTCGAACTTCTCGCGGAAATCCGGGTGACCCTTGCGGATCGGTGCTTCGCCTGCAGCCTCAACGTCGGCGCAGTTCTGGAAGCGGAAGCTCTCGGAAGGCTGGGGAGCCGGAGCTGCATTCTCGTCAGCAGGCTTGGAGGAGTCTGCAGCGGGTGCAGAGGTCTCGTCAGCAGGCTTGGTTTCCTTAACGTCCTCAACAGCGGGTGCGGAGGATGCAGACTCGGATGCCTCAGCGCTGGGCTCGGTGGTCGGATCCTGGGTGGGAGCCGGAGTCGAGTCCTCGGTAGGAGCCGGGGTCGGATCCTCAGAGGGAGTCGGAGTCGGGTCCTCGGTAGGAGCGGGCTGCTCTGCAACCTTAATGGTCACGGTAGCTGCCTTACCGCCACGGGGAACGTCGCCGTCCTTCAGGGAGCCGGACAGCAGGTAAATGTCAACGGAGACACTGCCGTGCAGCTCTTCCTGCCAGGGAATGGTAACGGAGAAGTTACCATCGCTATCAGCGTGGATTTCCAGGTAGTCCTGGCCGTCAATCTTAACGGCACCCTTGTTCAGCTTCAGTGCCAGAACGGAACCGGAGGTACCGTCAGCAGTCTTGAAGCCCTCGCCGCCAATGTTCAGGCCCTGACCCTCAACCCATACGTCGGGGGCGATGAACTGTGCAGAGTCTGCGTAGGTGTGGACGACCTGAGGCGCACCTTCAACAGCGAAGGTTGCGGGGACGGAAGTAGCAACGAGGCCACAGCCGATGAGGGCGGTGGCACCAATGCGTGCGATGTTGTTTCGAATATTCATGCCACCCATTCTAACGAGCGAAGCTTGGGATACCGACTCCCAAGACGCCAATTCGCCATGACCTAACTCACAAAACATATTTTCCTTGAAGGTTTCTTGAAGGCATAGTTGAACTATATAAGCCTTTTATACCGCAGTGCACCCCTAAAGCCTCAACCTAACCTTGAAGAAACCAACAAGCACATACCCCTACATACCCCGCCTCACCAGCACAACCCCACAGCAAAAACTGTCCTCCTTAAACGCGAAAATCCCCTCCACCCAAACGCTCAAAAGCATTCAGGGGAAGGGACCCTCACGCACCACCACGCCGGACGGCGGCACTAGTTTTAGGAGTTCTTGCGGTTACGCACAGCGGACACGCCAGCAACACCCAGCCCCAGAGCTACCAGGCCCATACCAGCAATGGTGAAGGCATTGGAAGCACCGGTGTTCGCAAGGGAGGAGCGCTGAGCGCGGCTCGAAGTGTAGTTGCTCGAAGAGGAGGAGCCGCTACCCAGGTTGTCCAGACCGCCAGAGTTGCGGGAAGAAGAACCCGAAGAAATATTGGAGGAGGAGGAGGAGGAACCGTCGGTCACCTCGCTATTGATGACCTCGCAGCCCCAATCATTCTTGTCAT
>NZ_CALJRY010000312.1 GCF_937976295.1 uncultured Rothia sp.
GCTCTTCCGATCTAGAATCCAGAACCCAGTGCTGTACGGAGTAAGCGTGCCCAAAGTTCGCGCTTAAGTTTAGTAGTTTTATTATCTTTAGATTCTTCATATAGAGCTTTTAGGTATGCCGAGTCCTGAGCATACGCCGCAGAATTTGCTCCAAGATACTGTTCAATTGTTGCGGCGGTAGGTACAATCTCTGCAGGTATAGCAAGAACAGATTCCAGCCATGAAACTAGCTGATCACCATTTTGTGAATTTAAAGTAAACTCAGCTTGCTTTTCAAGCTCTTCTTTACCAGGAAGCAACTCGAAAAGCCACCAATTAATACCATCAGTAAGAATCCCGTTGTAGCGACTCGATTCCTGACGAGATCTCTCCTTAACATATCCAGAAAGCTGATTAATTTCTTTTTTATTTAATTCAACGCTTTGAAGCTTTTTCTTAACTTCAATAGCAGTTGAACCTATAGCGATATCAATACGGCGATGCGTGCCATCTTTAACAGGGTCTTCAAGTTTTACGACATTGCTATCGTCAGCAATTTTTGCCGCAATTAATAGACCTTTGATATCAGACTGGATATCAGCTTCAGTAAAACCAGGAGCCGGGTTTAGTAACCGGCTCAAGTACTGTTCTGTACTCATCTTCTCACTCTCCTTTGTCCGTGTAAGATTTTCGATACCTTTTGCACCTAGCCAGTATTCTACCTAGCTAGGTTTCACATAAAGTCATGGCATAAGCTACCAACTCCCTTTGCACAGAAGTATAAACCTCTTACCCGATTAGGCTTAGCCAACAGGTTGTAGCTGTCTCAGTCTTCTTCGGAGTCATCATCACCGAAGAAGTCATCGGTGTACGAGTCACCCAGCGGCAGACCCAGCGAATCCTCCAGCGAAGAACCCGGCGCAGACTCGCCGCCCAGCTCAGCCATGATGCCGTCCAGCAGCTCATCCGGCTCAGCAGAGGCAGCCGCAGCCGCCGCGGCGGCCAGAGTCGAAGCCGACGCCGCACCCGCAGAACCGGCATAAGCGCCCTCGGCGGGCAGCTCATCCGGCAGCTCCTCAGCCTCAGCACCGGGGGTCTTCGCCTCCTCATGCGCCGCCAGAAGGGTACGCGCCTCACCGATGACCGTAATCGAACCGGTAATCAGCACACCCGCCGACTCCTGCTCAAAGAGGGCGTTCTCCATGGCGGTGGCAATCGCCTCGTCCAGGTGCTCAAACACCTCGATCGAGTCCTCATCAATGCCAGCATCCAGCGCCAGCTCGTGCAGACGCTCCGGCACAATCGCACGCGGCGAATCCGACGCCGCCAAGTACAGGCGGAACGTGCCGTCAGAAGCGTCCACGTACTCTTCGCGCATGGTCTCAAACATGCCCAGAGCATCCTTCTCACCCAGGATGCCAACCACAGCGTGCAGGTGCGACAGCTTGAATGCCTCAGTCAGCGCGGCCGCAGACGCACGCACGCCGTGCGGGTTGTGGCCCGCATCCAGGATGGTCAGCGGCTCGGTGCGCACAACCTCCAGACGGCCCGGCGAGCGCACCGTCTCAAACGCGGTACGCACCACGTCCTCGGGCAGCTGACGCTGACCGCCGAAGAACGCCTCCACGGCGGCAAGAGCCACCACGGCGTTCTGCGCCTGATGCGCACCGTGCAGGGACAGCGGCACATCCGGGTACTCGCCCGCCAGGCCGCGCAGGGTCAGCAACTGACCGCCGACCGCAAGCTCTCGGGAGACAACGCCGAACTCCACGCCTTCAAAGGCGAAGGATGCTTCCTTCTCGCGGGCGGAGGCGAGCAGCACATCCGCTGCTTCAGGGTCCTGTGCGGCAGAAATCAGGAAGCCGCCGGGCTTAATGATGCCGGACTTTTCGGTCGCAATCTCGGCGAGGGTTTCGCCGAGCATGTCGGTGTGGTCCAGACCGATCGGGGTGACCACGGAAACCACGCCGTCGGCAACGTTCGTGGAGTCCCAGGTGCCGCCGATACCGACCTCGAGCACCACCACGTCCACCGGCTCGTCCGCAAAAATCGCGAAGGCGAGCACGGTCACGGACTCGAAGAAGGTCAGGGCAGGCTCGCCGCGGGAGGTCATCTCCGCGTCCACAATCTGCAGGTAGGGGGCGATTTCCTCCCAAATGCGCACGAAGGTGGCATCCGGTACGGGCGCGCCGTTAATGCAGATACGTTCGGTGACGCTTTCAAGGTGCGGGCTGGTAAAGCGGCCCACGCGCAGGTCGTGGCCGAGCAACAGCGCCTCAATCATGCGGGCGGTGCTGGTCTTGCCGTTCGTGCCGGTGATGTGGATGACCGGCGCGGCACGGTGCACGTCGCCGAGGATTTCGACGGCGCGTGCTACGGCGTCCAGGCGCGGCGCCATCTTGTTTTCGGGTGCTCGCGCCAGCAGTTCACCGTAGACCCGCTCCACGCCCTCGGGGTCGGGAATTGCGGGGTAATTCTTCTCGCTCATTGTTCTCCTCACTGGGATAGCCGGACTGGGATAACCGGCCAGTGCCGGCAGGGGGGGTGCCGGCGGGATAACCGTGCGGCGGGATAGACGACGGGCCGCCCCGCCCAGTCAAGGGGGCGGGACGGCCGTACGGTTCAGGCGTTTTATGCCTTGGCTACGCTAATGCTCAGCTCGGCTGCTTCGCTCAGCTGCAGGGACACGGCGAGGGTTTCGCCGGTCACCAGCGCTTCGTTGGCGCGCAGAGCTGCCAGAGTTTCCTCCGGTGCCGCGATGCTCAGGTTGATGCGGTCCGCAACGTTCAGGTCGGCGTCCTTACGTGCCTGCTGAATAGCGCGGATGGTGTCGCGGGCGATACCTTCGGCAACCAGCTCATCGGTCAGCTCAATGTTGAGGACCAGGAAGCCGCCGGGCAGAACCGCAGCCGCAGTGTGCTCAGCACCCTCAGCGTCAGCGGCAACCACGGTTGCCAGCTCGTATTCGCCCTCTTCCAGAGCCAGGCCGCCGTCCAGTGCTGCCACGCCGACCAGGACGGTACCGTCCTCGGTCACGGTCCAGTCACCGGACTTGGATGCCTTAATGGCAACCTGCACCTGCTTGCCCAGGCGCGGACCTGCCGCACGTGCGTTGACCTTCAGCTGCTGGGAGATGCCGTAGTCGGCGGGGTCGACGGTGTCGGCGCTGACCAGATCCACCTGGCGCAGGTTCAGCTCGTCCTCGACGATGTTCGCGAAGTACTCCGCGCCCTTCTCACCGAAAGCGGTACCCAGGGCAGCGAACTGCTCGGGTGCGATTGCCACGGTCATCTTCTGCAGCGGCTGGCGCACGCGGATCTTCTTTTCCTTGCGCAGTGCCGAACCGGCGGAGCAGACCTCACGCACGGTCTGCATGAGAGCCAGCAGGTCGGACTCGTCAGCGAAAGCGGATGCCTCGGGCCAGTCGGCCAGGTGCACGGAGCGTTCACCGGTGAGGCCGCGGTAGATTTCCTCGCTGCTGAGCGGCAGCAGGGACGCGGCGACCTTCGACACGGTCACCAGTGCGGTGTAGAGGGTGTCGAATGCGTCGGTGTCTTCGTTGAAGAAGCGCTCGCGGGAGCGGCGCACGTACCAGTTGGTCAGTGCGTCGGCGTACTGGCGCAGGGATTCGCAGGCGTTCCAGATGTCGTAGGAGTCCATCGCTGCGGTGACCTGCTCGATGAGTTCGCGGGTCTTGCCGAGGATGAAGCGGTCCATCACGTGCTGCGAGTCGTACTTGAGCTTTGCGCTGTAGCCTTCGCCGTTGTTGGCGGCGTTAGCGTACAGGGCGAAGAAGTGGTAGACGTTCCACAGCGGC
Organism: uncultured Rothia sp.; assembly: GCF_937976295.1. GTDB lineage: Bacteria > Actinomycetota > Actinomycetes > Actinomycetales > Micrococcaceae > Rothia. Next base: position 3,797 of record NZ_CALJRY010000312.1, read on the forward strand.
AGCATGACCTGGCGAACACCCTCGCGGATACCCTGCTCGGTCACGATCAGGTTGCCGCCGCGCAGAATCGGGGAGGACATCAGGAACCAGCGCATCGCGTCGGAGCCGTCGCGGTCGAGGACCTCGGAGACGTCCGGGTAGTTACGCAGGGACTTGGACATCTTCTGACCGTCCGAGCCGAGCACAATACCGTGGCTGATAACGTTCTTGAACGCGGGGCGGTCGAAGAGCGCGGTCGCCAGCACGTGCAGCACGTAGAACCAGCCGCGGGTCTGACCAATGTACTCGACGATGAAGTCTGCCGGGTAGTGGTTCTCGAACCATTCCTGGTTCTCGAAGGGGTAGTGCACCTGCGCGTAGGGCATGGAGCCGGAGTCGAACCAGACGTCGAGCACGTCTTCCACGCGGCGCATGGTGGACTTGCCGGTCGGGTCGTCCGGGTTCGGGCGGGTCAGCTCGTCAATGTACGGGCGGTGCAGGTCGGGTTCGCCGTCCTTGTTCAGGGGCAGGCGACCGAAGTCTGCTTTGAGCTCTTCGAGGGAGCCGTACACGTCCATGCGCGGGTAGTTCGGGTCGTCCGAAACCCACACGGGAATCGGGGAGCCCCAGAAGCGGTTACGCGAGATGGACCAGTCGCGCGCGTTCTCAACCCACTTGCCGAACTGGCCGTACTTCACGTTTTCGGGGATCCAGTTGATCTGCTTGTTCAGCTCGTACATGCGGTCCTTGAAGTCGGTGACCTTCACGTACCAGGAGGTGATTGCACGGTAGATGAGCGGGGTGCGGCAGCGCCAGCAGTGCGGGTAGGAGTGCACGTAGGACTTCTCGCGAATCAGCGTACCGTCTGCCTTGAGGGCGTTGATGATGGTGCGGTTCGCGTCGAATGCCTGCACGCCTGCGATCTCAGCCAGGGCGGTGGAGCCGGAGGCGGTGGGCTCAGCGAAGAGGTTCAGAAACTTTGCGCCTTCGTCGAGGGAAAGGATCACGGGGATGCCGTAGCTTTCACAGACCTTCTGGTCGTCTTCACCGTAGGCGGGTGCCTGGTGGACGATGCCGGTACCGTCACCGGTGGTGACGTAGTCGGCGACGAGGATCTGCCAGGAGGTTTCGGTGCCCCACTTTTCGGTGTCTGCGAAGTAGTCCCACAGCGGGGTGTAGCGTACGTGCTCGAGCTGGGAGCCGGTGTAGCGTGCGGTGACGGCTGCGGCTGCATCCTGTTCGGGCTGGTCGCCTTCGTAGCCGAGGTCCTTGGCGTAGGAGCCGAGCAGCTCGGAGGCGATCAGGAAGGAGCGGCCCTCGAACTTGCCTGCGCCGGGTACGACGGAGTATTCAATCTCGGGTCCGACGGCGAGCGCCTGGTTGGTGGGCAGGGTCCAGGGGGTGGTGGTCCATGCGAGTGCTTCGACGCCGTCGAGTTCTGCGGCGACCTTCTCGTCAGCACCGAGGGCGGTGTCTGCGGTGAGGCGGAATGCGACGGTGACGGTCTGGTCCTGGCGGTCCTTGTACACGTCGTCGTCCATGCGCAGCTCGTGGTTGGAGAGGGGGGTCTCGTCCTTCCAGCAGTAGGGCAGCACGCGGAAGCCCTGGTAGGTCAGGCCCTTGTCGTAGAGGCGCTTGAACGCCCAAATGACGGACTCCATGTACTCGACGTTCAGGGTCTTGTAGTCGTTTTCAAAGTCGACCCAGCGTGCCTGGCGAGTGACGTACTTTTCCCACTCGTTGGTGTACTTGAGCACGGAGGCGCGGGCAGCGTCGTTGAAGTTGTCGATGCCCATTTCGAGGATTTCGCGCTTGTCGGTCATGCCGAGCTGCTTCATTGCCTCGAGTTCTGCGGGCAGGCCGTGGGTGTCCCAGCCGAAGCGGCGTTCTACCTTGTGGCCGCGCTGAGTCTGGTAGCGTGCGACGAGGTCCTTGGCGTAGCCGGTGAGCAGGTGGCCGTAGTGGGGCAGGCCGTTGGCGAAGGGAGGGCCGTCGTAGAAGACGAATTCGTTTTCGCCGTTTTCGCCTGCGGGGCGGTTCTCGACGGATGCGGAGAAGGTGTTGTCCTTCTTCCAGTAGTCGAGGACTGCTTCTTCAAGTGCGGGGAACTTGGGCGATGCGGTGACGCCGCTTCCTGCGGCTTCGAAGGCGCTCGCCTTGGGGTATACATGGGACATGTGTTTGTGCGCCCTTATCTGTTGTTCTCAACGCTGAGAGGTTGGGGCGACAGGGTACGTAGCACTCGTCGTCCGCACCGTTTCAGCGGGTGAGGATTGACATGACGGGTGCAAGGACGCCTGGGCATCGCTGACTGATCCGGGCTGTGCCGGGGGCAGGATGCGGCGCGGTACCACCTTGCTTACTGATTTAACAGCTCAACGCACCGAACCCTCCCGGGGCTACGGGGTGCCGCGGTGCATGTCCGCGATACCTAGCCACCGGAAGAGCGGCGCGTTGGGCGGGTATCAGTCGCTTATTACAGCTATATCGGGCTTAACCGTCCGGTTCTACTGGGACTACATCTCTTCCGCTAAGACACCCTCGCCGCAGCGATTGGCGGGTGTCCGCAGGTGCGGTCCGTTCTTCCGAATTGCTCGCCGGTGATGGCCGGGTCGTTGCAAACACTAATAGTTTATGTGGCTTTTGTGTCTGTATGCAACCCCGCGGAGTGTGGGTTTGAACAGCACTTTTCTGATGCGCCGACGCTGGAGGCGTAAAACAGAGTGGTTCTTCGTTCGGCGATATTTAGAGCGAGTAGGGGGCTTAAGGGGTCTTGCCTCACCCCGCACTCGGGCGTGTTTAAGGATGTATGTTTTTACATTCTTCAAGTGTTGCTTTAAGTGGGATTCGATTTTTTCGAGGAAACCTGCAGGATTACCCACAGTGCAACCACAAGATATGGGGTAAACACCGATGTAATTCCACTAGATATTCACCCCTGCAAGTTTTCGCCCCCTCGGCACCCCGTGTGGGAACCGGTTTTTCTGGATTAGTCGGCAATGCATAGCGGGTGAATAGAGTGCATATTTGAGGATTACCGAGCGGGTTTCCCTTTGCTGAATCGGGTATTTCCTCTGAGGCTTTGAAGGCCTCCTCGCAGACAGAAAGCTGAGTTACCCACCCTCCTCTCCCCCATCTTTTGGGAGCACTGAGGCGCGGCTCTTTTATTTTTCAAGCCATAAATATGACTGAAATCACTTAATTTGGCATGTGTGCCCACCCTTCACTGGGCGCCCCTCTCCATCAAATAGCTCCCCGTCAATAGGGTGTGGTCGCAATACTTTACAGTGATTGATATCTTGAGCACTCCATAGACTCTCAGGGATTACTAAGGTGCTTTTTCGTGCATTTTGACCTCAAAATAGTCTAAAATGAATCGTGCAACACATCAATGATGATTCGACAGCATCTACCCCCTCACCGGGGCGTGAACAGAGCAACTTCAAAGATGAGTTCACCAGTACCCCTCGCCCGCGGCGTGAGGTACCCCCGAGGTCACTTCCGGAACGGAGTCTGAAACCGCGGCATTTGCCTAAAGTTTTCCCCCTTTCACGACCTCACCCAACACGCCATACAACCACGCGCCCGCCGCCGGGTGCCCCGAGCCCGCCTCGGAAAAGATCAAGGAGTTCACCGATGCTCTCATTCGACCGCTCTTCGAGTACCCGTTCCACCGCTTCCCACCTCTTGAGCCGCCGCACTCTGCTGCTCGGTGGCGCGGTTTCCCTCATGGCTGGTTGCGCCTCCGATATTCGCCCGCTGAGCGAAGAGGCAAAAGCTAAGGTAGGTTCCCCCTCCCCTTCCGCAAGCGCAACCGCTTCGCCTTCTGCATCTAGTTCGGCCTCTACTACCGCTACTTCCTCCGCGAGCGCTTCAGCAAATGCCACAAGCAGCTCGTCCAGCGCGGCACGCGTACCCGTTTCCGAGGATGCGCTGGTCGAGGGCTGGCAGAAGTACCCCGGACCCCTGAAGCTGACCGGCGAGTACATGGGCGAGTACCAGCCGGCAACCGCTTCTTCCCCGGCGAAGAACGTGCCCAAGCCCCTCAAAACCGTTCCGCACCGTGAGGAACCGACCTTCCAGGGCGCCTACGAGACGTTGCGCGCCTACTACAGCGCCCAGATCGCCGCGCTCAAGGACGGACGCTACGCGGATCAGGCGATTGAGCTGACCTACCCGGCTGATAAGAGCGCCATTGATGAGGTCAAGGCGGTCAAGGAACTGTACGAGAAGAACGGCTGGTATATGGACTTCACGTGCAGCATTTCCATGCGGAATACCGAACCGGACAGTGCCGTGAAGGACGGTGACGGCTACGTAGAAATCTTGGTGGACTCCCAGTATTCTGCCACCGCCATCCATCAGCCGGATGGCACCGAGCGCAAGGTTCCGGCGATTACTCAGGTATCCGTTTCGCACATCATGCTCTACACCGAGGGTAAGTGGTGGCGCATTAGTACCGGCTATCTGGACGAGCGTTTTGCTGGAGGCAAGGGCTCTTCAGGCTCTTCTGGCTCCGGTTCTTCTAGTTCTGGAGGTTCCGGCTCTGCCGGTTCTAGCGGTTCTTCATCCTCGGGTCGCGGCTCCACTAAGGTCTAGCACCGCAGGGGCCTACTACCCCTTCCCCGGTCTTATCTCCGGTTGAGAGTAGCCCCGTCTTATCAATCCAATAGCTCATAACCCAAAGTCGTTGAGGCACAATCCCCCTTGCACCTCACCGACTTTGGGTTATTGCGCCTTAAAGACAATGTCCAGGGTTTTTTGACGAAGTTTTAAAACCACTCTTCTATAGTGAGAAGTGGATACTTCATGCGTATCCCGGTACCCCCTTTGTACCGCGCACCATACAAAAACGACGAGGCGGATCCTTTCGTACGCATCACAGCGTTGTGAAGCGAGCTACCTCGATCAACCACTTTCAGGAGATACCATGTCCTTCCGGCCGAGTGCACACGCCAGCCTCTCTGCTAACGACCGAAACGGATTGACCCGCCGCGCCGTTCTTTTTGGCGGTCTGACTGCCGGTGCTTTGGCTCTAGCAGGATGCGCTTTCAACAAGGATATTCGCCCCACCGGTGCCGGCGAGACTTCCTCCGGTTCCCCGAGCGCCTCCGCTTCCCCCTCAGCTTCGGCTTCGCCTTCTGCGTCTGCCTCGGCTTCGGCATCCGCCTCTGCTTCTTCTTCGTCCTCGTCAAGCCATAACGCCGCGAAGATTATTCCGTCCGACGAGTTCTTGAAGGACTATAAGAAGTACGTTGGCGACGTCAAGTACGAGTTCAAGCCCGCTGTTGCGCACTACGTTGAGCCGACCGACACCTCCCCCGCGAAGAACGTTCCGATTCCGGTCATTGATACGGTGGCTCAGCGTACCGTCAGCCTCGAAGGTGCTTACAAGACCCTGGCGGCTTACCAGAGCGCGTACATTGCTGCGATGTACAACGGCGACCTGCAGTACCTCAAGGGTCTGGTCCACGGCGCTGACAGCGGTCTGGTCAACAACCTGAAGGCTATCGCTAAGCTCTACGCTGCGGGCGGCTGGACTAAGGACTACGAGAGCAAGCTGAGCATCCGTGACGACATGGCTGGAAAGGCTCTCGCCTCTACCGATTTGGCTGTTGTGGCGTTCCCCTGCCGGGATGTCGTCAAGGAATACACCATCTACCAGAACGGCACGGGTGAGGTTCAGAAGGCAAGCACCCTGGATGTCGTGATTTACGTGGTGTACGCCGAGGGCAAGTGGCGCGTGACCAGCCGCGAGTACTTCGTGTCCCAGTACAGCGACCAGTTCCGCAAGGTCTTTGAGGGTCCCTCCGCGTCGGCTTCTGCAAGCAAGTCCAGTGGCTCCGGTAGCTCCAGCTCCGGTAGCAGTAGCGACTTCAAGATCTAGGCTCTGAGACTCTAGGATCTGAGAGCAACACCCCTGATGAAGCGGGGCGGGTATCAGTCGATA
>NZ_CALJRY010000313.1 GCF_937976295.1 uncultured Rothia sp.
GGTGAAAACGCAAGCATGGAATCCGAAATGCTCTCCATCGCCCGCAAGGTCTTCATGAGCAGCACCCTCGAAGAGTACATTGCACCCTTCGCACACCTGCTCTACGCCCTCGAAATGGACAGCCCCGCAAAGTTCGAAGAATACTCGCACGTCATCCTCGAGCGCACCTACGATATCTTCCTCGAACAGTACCTCGCGGCATACCCCGACCTGCCCTACCTGCGCGTGGCAGTCTTCGCCTCCAACCTCTCCGAAACCATCGGTGAAGGCGTCTACTACTACCTCACCCGCGCCGAAGAAATGACGGCCAAGGTCGCGGCGGAAGCCCCCGAAGGCACCCACCCCGAAGCCCTCGCCATTGAAGCAATGCGCCAGTGTGTCCTCGAAGCACTCGACTACCTGGGCCGTCTGGTCCAGGGCGAATTCGCAAGCTAAGCCCCATAGCGTCAACGCTCAAACACTCTCGCTTCGGGCACCTCACCTGCAGGTGCCCGGGGCGGGGGGTTTTTTGCCCAAAAACAGGTAGCAGCGTTCGTCATGCAGGGCAAAACTACAGGGCAAACACCAAACGTACCCAACCAAACACGCCGCCGCCTCGCAGCTTGAGAACGGCATGAAGCAGATTGCCGACAATGAGAAGAAGCTCGACGACTCACAGGCGCAGCTGACCGAGTAGCAGAATGCCCTCAATCAGCAGCGCGATACCCTTGTTGAGGGCCAGAAGCAGGTTGATGCGGGTCGCGCAGAAATCTCCTCGAAGAAGGATGAGCTGGCTGAGGGTCAGAAGAAGCTGGATGAGCAGCGCAACCAGCTGCAGAAGACTGAGAGTGAGTTGCCGGCGCAGCGTGAGCAGTTGGAGCGCCAGCAGAAGCTCTACGATTTCGCTTCCGGCTATCGTATGGTCTCTGAGGATCAGTCCACGGCGATTGCGGCGGTGAAACTGAGCGAGAAGATTCAGCAGGAGCGCGAGTCTGCCGCTACTGACTCGGGTAACAAACTCGGGTAAGGGTAAAGTATTTAGTGTGCGCTACGGCGCTCTCTAAAGACTTATGCGATGTGAAAGGGCAGGTACACGGTGATGAGGAACCGCGTGAGTATCCGACAGTGGATAGGAGGCGTTCTGAACCGTGTGCCTGCCCCTTTTCTTGTCTTTTTGGGTGGCGGTACGGGTGCGCTGTGCCGTGTGAACACTCCTGGCGGCGTGCTGGTGGCGAACCTGCTGGGCTCGTTCACGCTGGGTCTGCTGACGGTGGTGTGGAATGCTTACGCACGCCGTGATGGTGAGGAGCGGATCCATTCGATCCGCCTGCTTTTTGGTGCCGGTATGATGGGTGGCTACACGACGTATTCGTCGATTGCGGCGGTTTTGGCGCAGACGATTTTTCTGCCGTACACGGTGCACGAAGGGTACATGGCGCTTGCTCTTCTGGTGTTGCTCGTGGGTGGTTTGGTTGCCGCCGCGGCGGGCATGCTGACGGGTCGTTTTGTGGCGTCCCGCCTGGTGCCCGCTCGTGAGGGTGAGGAGGGTCGCTAATGTTTTTTGCTCTGATGGTTTTCCTCTGCGGCGGCCTGGGTGCGATGACCCGCTTCTTCGTGGATAAGGCGATGTCGCCTCGCCTGCGTACGGAGTCGTCGATTATTAGCCCGGTGTTCGTCATTAATCTGGTGGGTTCGTTCCTGTACGGGCTGCTGATTATGCCGGTGTCTAATCCGCGCGCGCTGGGGGTTCACTATAACGCTACGGAAGAGGTGGCGTTCTGGTGCACGGTGATTACGACCGGTCTGCTGGGTGGTT
>NZ_CALJRY010000314.1 GCF_937976295.1 uncultured Rothia sp.
AACCCGCCCTCGCTTCGCTTCGGGCACCCTGATGTCACTACGGAGGACACCGGCCCCTCTGCGCGCTCTTGCCAATTCACGGGTGGGAGGCGGCTATGCCTTCCGGAAGCGACATCAGGGTGCCGCCCCGGGCGCTCTCCGCAGCGAAGCAAGGAAGAGCGGAGCGTCCGGGGCGGCGGGTGCCCCTGCAGGAGCGGAGGAAGTGCATAGCTTGCCGACCCACAGGGCACTGAAACCCATAGATACGAAAGAGTCCCCCACACGAGGTGATCGTGCGGGGGACTCTTTGTATTACCTAGCGCTTGATGGCGTCCAGCGCCTCACGCTGAGCCTTCGCAATGCGCTTCTCAGACACCGTGTAGGCGGTACCAAGCTCCTGGGCGAAGAAGCTGACGCGCAGCTCCTCAATCATCCAGTTCACGCGGCGGAGCGCATCCGGCACGATGGTGCCTGCCGGTAGCGACTTGACCGCGTTATCGTAGGAGTCTTCCAGGTCTTGCACGGTGAGCATGAGCTGGTTGTCGCGGTGCAGGTTCGGGCCGAGCTTCGTCAGGCGCACCTGGGCGGCCTTGAGGTAGCGCGGGATGTGAACCAGCTGGTCGTAGCCGGTTTTCGCCACGAATCCGGGGTAGACGAGGTTCTCCATCTGTGCCTTCACGTCGGAGACGGCGTGCATGGTCGTCAGCGAGGTTGCCTTCTTGATGGCCTTCTTCAGCGCGGTGGCTTCAGAGAGGATTTCGGCAACGAGCTTGGTGACGTCGAAGACCGTCTCGATGAGTTCTGCGCGCACGTGCTCGTAGAGTTCACTGTATTCGGCGTGCGTGAAGATGGGGGTGTGCGGCACGAGGTGGTCGAGTGCCGCGACGGTGCAGTCGCGGATGAGTTCGTCGATGGAGCCGTGCGGGTTCTGCGTGAAGACGATTTTCTCCTTGTGGGAGAGGTGTTCGCTCACGTAGCGTACGGGCGAGGGCACCTGCAGTTGGAGCAGGCGGATGATGCCGCGGCGCTGGGCGTGGAGCTGTTCGGCTTCGGTGGGGAAGATGCGCAGGCCTACGCTGGTTTCTTCGTCGACGAGGGCGGGGTAGCCGTTGACTGCCTGGGTGGCGATGATGCGCTGTACCTTGCGGGGAATCTCTCCGTTGGGGAAGAGGTCGGCGGGGAATTCGGTGAGGCCGCTGATTTCGCGTACCTGCGAACCGTGTGCATCGGTCGGTTGTGCCGCCTGGGCGGTGCCGCCCTGTGCGTTTTTCGCGCCCTTCTTCGCAGAAGCCGCGGAGCTGTCCGAGCTGCCCGAGTTGCCCGAACCGCCCTGGGCGAGCGCCACCATCTTTGCCATGGTGTCGTCGGATGCGCCGAGCGAGTCGGCGAGGGCGCTACGAATCTCCTTGTGGAGCTGTTGCTGCAGGGCGCGCAGGTCTTTGCCTTCGCCGAGGATTTTGTTGCGTGCGTTGCGCACCTGGAATCCCATTTTCAGGTGTTCGGGCACGGCGTCCCAGTTGAAGGCTTCGGGCTCGACGACCACGCCGCGCAGGCGGCGTAGTACGAGTGCCAGGGAGGGGATGAGTTCGTCGGTGGCGGGGGAGTAGTCCTCTTCGAGGGCGGCGCAGGCGGCGCGTGCCACGTCGGGTGCGGGCACGAAGTTGCGTCGAATCGCCTTGGGCAGCGACTTGATGAGTGCGGTGACGAGTTCGTGGCGCAGGCCGGGGATCTGCCAGCGGAACGGTTCGGGGCTCAGCTGGTTGAGGAAGAGAATCGGCACCTGCACGGCCACACCGTCGCGCTTGGCGGCTTCGGTGCGGGCGCCTCCTACACCTGCGGTGGGGGCGTATTCGTAGCGCAGGTCGAGGGTCAGTTCGCCGCTGTCGGTGCGCTGCACCCACTGGCGGGGGAACTGCGAGTCGTCGTAGTCGGCGGCTTCCTCGTTGATGAGCTTTTCGGGGTTGAAGTCCAGGTAGTTGTCGTCTTCGAGACGTGCCTGCTTCCACCACTTGTCGAAGGCGCGCACATCGGTCACGTGGGCGGGGATGCGGGCGTCGTAGAAGGCGAAGAGCACGGAGTCGTCTACGCGCAGGTCGCGGCGGCGCAGGCGTGCTTCGAGTTCTTCGACTTCGGCGAGGGCGCGCTGGTTGCGCAGGTAGAACTTGTGCTGGGTGTGCCATTGGCCTTCGACGAGGGCGGACTGGATGAACAGTTCGCGGGCTGCGGCGGTGTCTACGCGGGCGTACTGCACGGGGCGGTCGGCGTAGATGGTCAGGCCGAAGAGGGTGCCCTTGGCGTAGGCGACTGCCGCGCCGGAGCTGAGCGACCAGTGCGGTTCGGAGTATTGCACGCTGATGAGGTGTTTGCCGATTTCTTCGATCCACTGCGGGTCGATGGAGGCGTTGGTGCGCGCCCACAGGCGGGAGGTTTCGACGAGTTCGGCGGAGAGCACCCAGTCGGGGCTCTTTTTGAACAGGCCGGAGCCGGGGAAGATTGCGAACTTGGTGCCGCGTGCGCCGAGGTATTCGCGGGGGCCGCGGTTGCGTCCCTTGGAGTCCTTTTCGCGTTCTTCTTTGACGCCCACGTGCGAGAGCAGGCCGGAGAGCAGGCTCTTGTGGATGTCTACCTCGTGGGCGGAGGCGTTGATGTCCCTGCCGCCGCTGGCGTGGATATTGGCGGTGCGTCCCATTTCGCGTAGCTGGGCGAAGAGGTCTTGCCATTCGCGGATGCGCAGGTAGTTGATGTATTCGCGGTGGCACATTTTGCGTAGTTGCGAGGAGGACAGCGCCGCCTGCTGCTCGTTGATGTAGTCCCAGAGCAGCAGGAAGGAGGAGAAGTCGGAGGTGTCGTCGATGAAGCGGGCGTGCATGGCGTCTGCTTCGGCGCGTACGTCGGCGGGGCGTTCGCGCGGGTCCTGGATGGTCAGAGCGGCGGCGAGCACCATCATTTCCTTGGCGCAGTTGCGGCGGCCGCCTTCGATGATCATGCGGGCGAGGCGCGGGTCCACGGGGAATGCCGCCATGGCTCGGCCGATGGCGGTGAGGGTTGCGCTATTGCCGCGGCCCTTGCGGGGTGCGCGGGGTCGTTCGGTGAGCGCGCCGAGTTCGCGCAGCAGGTTCACGCCGTCGTTGATGGCGCGGGAGGCGGGCGGCTGCACGAACGGGAAGCGGGAGATATCGCCGGGTTCGCGGACCACGCCGATTGCAATCATCTGCAGGATGACGGCCGCGAGATTGGTGCGCAGAATTTCGGGGTCGGTGAACTCGGGGCGCGAGTTGAAGTCTTCTTCGGAGTAGAGGCGGATTGCGATGCCGTCGCTGACGCGGCCGCATCGACCGGAACGCTGGTTGGCGCTTGCCTGCGAGATGCGTTCGATGGGCAGGCGCTGAACCTTGGTGCGTGCCGAGTAGCGGGAGATGCGGGCGGTGCCGGTGTCGATGACGTACTTGATGCCGGGTACGGTCAGCGAGGTTTCGGCAACGTTCGTGGCGAGCACGATGCGCGGGCGCGATCCGGGGGAGAACACGCGGTGCTGTTCGGCGAGCGAGAGGCGCGCGTACAGGGGCAGCACTTCGTAGTTCAGGCGCGGCGACTTGGCGACCATCGCCTCGATAGCGTCTTTGGCGTCGCGGATTTCGCGTTCACCGGAGAAGAAGATGAGGATGTCGCCGGGGGCTTCCTTGGACAGTTCCTTGATGGCGTCGAGGATGCCGTCGGTGGGATCGTGGTCGTCTTCGATTTCGTCGTCGCTGAGGTAGTCTTCCTCGTCGAGCGGGCGGTAGCGGATTTCGACTGGGTAGGTTCGGCCGGACACCTCAATGATGGGCGGCGCGTCGTCGGGCAGGATCGCTTCGGCGATTTCGCGTTCTTCGGCGCTGAGGTTTTCGTCGACGATGCCCTTGCCCGGCACGTAGCTGGGGGAGAAGTGGCGCGCGAAACGCTCCGGGTCGATGGTCGCGGAGGTGATGATGACCTTCAGGTCCGGGCGCTGCGGCAGGATGCGCTTGAGGTAGCCGAGGATGAAGTCAATGTTCAGGCTGCGTTCGTGCGCCTCGTCAATGATGAGGGTGGAGTAGCGGCGCAGCAGCTTGTCGTTCTGAATTTCGGCGAGCAGAATGCCGTCGGTCATGAGCTTGATAGCGCTGTGTTCGCCAACTTCGGAGGTGAATCGCACCTGGTAGCCGACGGTTTCGCCGATTTTCTGTCCGAGTTCTTCGGCGATGCGTTCGGCGACGGAGCGTGCGGCGAGTCGGCGCGGCTGGGTGTGGCCGATGAGGCCCTTCTCTCCCAGGCCCAGGTCGAGGCACATTTTGGGGATCTGGGTGGTTTTACCGGAGCCGGTTTCACCCGCGATGATGACGACCTGGTTGTCGCGGATCGCGTTCATGATGTCTTCGCGGCGTTCGCTGACGGGCAGCTCTTCGGGGTAGGTGATGACCTCGGGGATGAGCGGCTCGTAGCGGCGCGGTGCCGGGCGGTTCTGCTGGTTGCCCTGGTTGCTTTGGTTGCCGCCCTGCTGGTTGCCCTGCTTGCGGGCGCGGTTGGGACCGCCTCCGCGTCGGTTGGAGCGGGAAGCGTTGGGGTTGCGTTCGGATGCGCCGCGGGAGGAGTTCTTGCGGTCTGCGTTATTCTTCTGGGCGCTGTTCTTCTGCGCACCCTTCTTCGGAGTGCCGTTATTTACCGCGTTGTTCTCAGCGGTTTTAGCTGCGGTCTTTTCGCCGGTTTTTGCGCTGGGTTTTTCGGAGGATCGTACCTTTGCCGCGTGGATTGCGGCTGCCATGCTCGCCATGGTGGGGGCGGTGCGGGGGGCCTTAGAAGTATCTGCGTGTTTCTTCGTGGATTTCTGCTCAGACATATCCTATCCAGTGTACTCGCCTTGCCCGCGGTGGGCTTGGGGTGTGCTTTGTTTGTCATATTTGGGTTTGTTCGCGTGAGCCCCGGACGGGCAGCGGCGGAATGATGGCCCCCAAAAGGGCAGTTAAGATACAATAAATAACATCAAATGCTATCTAAGTAGCTAATAAATATTCACCTGAATTATATGCACTACAGATGCGAATTAACTGTGCTTCTTAACTTTCTTTCGATAGTTTCGTTCAACTGCTACAGTGGTGAATAACACAGTAACGAAGGAGTGACTATGCCATCACCAAAGACGTACCCGGCAACACGTGCTGCAGTGTTGGATTACTGCGAAGATGGGCAGCACGAAGAAATTCACCACCGCTGCGAAGAACTCTTCCAAGCCCTCGTTCACGCGAGTCTGCGCACCCACTTCGACCGCCTCAGCGCCGAAGAAACCCTCTACCTGGTCACCGGCGACGGCGAGCGCGTACAGATTTCCCCCGAAATGTACGGACCCCTCACCTCCGTAGCCCGCGCATTCGCCGACCGCAAGGATGTCTGTGTGGTACGCCAGGACCGCCTGATGACCACGCAGGAGGCGGCAGACTACCTGGGCGTATCCCGCCCGACCGTTGTTCGCCTGCTGGAGCGCGGAGATATTCCGTTCGAGCGCATTAACACGCACCGTCGCGTTGCTTTTGACGACCTCGAACGGTACCGCCTTGAGCACGAATACGTGAACCGCCGCGCTCGCTAAACCCGCATCTGGTCAATCATCGTCTGAATCATTCACCGTCTGGTCATTCACTCTGATTAGACAGTACGGTTCAGAAATTGCAGCATCTGCTGAACAATCTCGGGGCTAAAACAGCGCGAATCCCCGTGTTCGGCATCCGGAACCAGCACCAAATCGGTAGGCACCTGCCGCGTGCGCAGCGCCTGATACACCCGCACCGATTGCTGGTACGGCACACACGAATCACTAATACCGTGCACGAGCATGAGGGGCGTGGCGTTGGCGCTCGCTTCCTGTGCAGAGGCACTTTCGAACTTATTCACTCGTTTCAGGTTCACTCTTTTCTGGGGGCGTACCGCATCAATAGGATGCGCACGCTCCCAGTTCTTTTGGGCGCGTTCGATGTAGATACCCGGAACCGCCAGCTCACCCTTGGACGCGTCGATAGCAGACGCATCTGCGGGGACCGGGTAGGTGCTTCCCAGCAGTCGCCATTCGGCGCCATCATCTTCGGGGTGATCGAGAGCGTAGCCAGCCAGGGGGCGATCGGTGAAGATGGTCCTCAAATCGCTGACCCCGTAAAACGAAGCCGCCGCCGCCACCTGCGAACTATGGGACGGGTAGGCGCTCGCCGCCCTGCCTTCAAAGTATTCCTCGTGCTCGGGTACGCTTGCAGAATTCTTAACGCTGGAATCTCCCGTGTAGGCGGCCAGCATGCTCAGGTGCCCGCCGGCGCTTCCGCCAGCTACCGCAATGCGCCGCGGGTCAATACCGAACTTGTGCGCGTTGGCGCGGAAGAAACGCACCGCCTCCTTCACATCGTGCAGTGCGCCCGGAAAGAGCGCCTGATGCGAATACCGGTAGTTGATGGAGGCGACCGCCCAGCCTGCCTGCTGAAAAGCGGCGCGCATGAGCGCCTGGGCATTGGGCTGCTCCCCGGCGGGGGTGCGCAGAGTAGTGTCGCGGAGGGCCTGGTTGGTGCCGAAGCGCCAGGCACCACCGTGAACCCACACTAGCAGCGGCGCGGGGGAAGAAGCCTCGGCAGGTGAAGTTTCAGCAGGTGAAGTTTCGGCAGCCGCGGGGAAGAAATCGTAGGCGAACGCCTCGCGAGTTACCGGCGACTGCGCGCCGTAGTCGGGTAGCGAGTGGGCATCGTAAAAGCCCGCCTCGCGGTAGAAACCGGAGCGGTACTCGGTATTCTCAGCGTTCATCGCACCCTCAGCGTTCATTGCGCCCTCAATCTTCGGCGCGCTCTCGGAAGTCTGCATAAATCAGCGCCGCGTTAGGGAACCAGTACGATCTTGCCGCGGGTGCGACCCGTCGCCACCAGGGCGTGAGCCTGCGCAGCCTGCGAAAAATCAAGCACCTGATCCACACGCACCTTTAACAGACCCAGGGACATGAGGCGGGCAATCTCCTGCATCTGCACACGGTCCGGGTGAACCGTCAGCCACTGCGCCTCGAAGCCACGCTCACGCGCAACATCCAGCGGGTCGGGGCTGGTCAGGGTGACAATACGGCCGCCGGGAACCAGCACCTCCAGCGAGTCGAGGAAGGTCTGCTGACCGGTGGAATTGAGCACCACATCCATGGTCTGACCCAGTACGGCACGGAAATCTTCGGTGCGGTAATCAATGGGCTGGGCACCCAGCGAGCGCACAAACTCGTGGTTCGCCGCGGAGGCGGTCGCAAAAACCTGAGCGCCAGCCTGAGCCGCCAACTGAACGGCGAGGTGACCGACGCCTCCGGCACCGGCATGAATGAGTACGCGCTCGCCTTCCTTCAGTCGCGCCACCTCAAAGAGCGCCTGGTATGCGGTCAGCGCCGCCAGGGGAGCGCCGCCCAATTGCGCGCAGGGAACATCGGCGGGCACCTTCACCAGCTGATGCGCCGGGGCGAGAACATACTCGGCGTACGCACCGGCGGGGGAGGGGAAAGAAACAAGACCAAATACGCCGTCGCCCACCTTGAAACCCGTGTAGTCGCCGGCGGTAGCAACCACGGTGCCGGCAACATCCCAGCCGGGCACGAAGGGCTTGTACGACGGATCTGCCAGCTGAGCGGCAGGACCCAGACCCTTGCGGGTGGTCACATCAATCGGGTTGACACCGGCGGCAACCGTCTTGATGAGCACGTGACCGCGCACCGGCGAGGGGATGGGCACGTTTGCTTCGTGCAGAACGCTTTCATCGCCCCACTCGGTGAGCTGAATCTGGCGCATGGTGGTCATCGGGTTACCTCCGCTGTCGTGACTTGGGCCGTGCTGATGTGAACGGTGTGCGCGTTTCCCCATTCTCTCAAGGGTGCGAGCGTTGCCACAATAGGGAGGCGGGTAGTGTCCACCCTCTGAGGTTGAAGCGGGGTCTGTCAGACATGAGCCCACCCGGCATAGTCAGTTAAATAAAAAGGAGCCGATACCCGAACAATACGCCTCGGATATCGGCTCCCGTGTTCCCTCTCGAATAAGAACATCGTGCCCCTGAAAGGATTCGAACCTTCGACCCCCAGTACCGGAAACTGGTGCTCTAATCCGCTGAGCTACAGAGGCAACCCACTTATGGTATCAGATAAGCACTAGATAAACGGTCAGCCCCGGCCCAATGCTTGCTAGAATAGGTTCTTATGACTCCTGAAGAACTCTCCGAAGCCATTGCGCTTGCCCTAGAAGAAACCATTTCCTCCGGCCAGCTGACCCTCGTGGAGGGCGCTGAACTGCCCGCCGTCCGAGTGGAGCGCCCCAAGTCCCGCGAACACGGCGACTGGGCCACCAACGTCGCTCTGCAGCTCGCCAAGAAGGTGGGCAAGAACCCGCGTGAGGCGGCAGC
This sequence comes from uncultured Rothia sp., assembly GCF_937976295.1. GTDB lineage: Bacteria > Actinomycetota > Actinomycetes > Actinomycetales > Micrococcaceae > Rothia. Next base: position 8,386 of record NZ_CALJRY010000314.1, read on the forward strand.
TCTTCTGGCAGAGAAGATTGGTGCTATCCCCGGTGTTGCATCCGTAGATATTGCTGGCCCCGGCTTCCTGAACATCACCCTGGACGCCGCGGCTGCTGGCGAGCTTGCCGCAACCATCGTTGAGGCTGGCGAAGCATACGGCCGCAGCGATAAGTTCGCCGGTAAGACCATCAACCTTGAGTTCGTCTCCGCGAACCCCACCGGCCCCATCCACCTGGGCGGTACCCGCTGGGCCGCCGTCGGTGATGCGCTCGCCCGCGTCCTTGAGGCTGAGGGCGCTAACGTCGTGCGTGAATACTACTTCAACGACCACGGCACCCAGATTGACCGTTTCGTGCGCTCCCTGATTGCCGCTGCCCGCGGTGAGGAGACCCCTGAGGACGGCTACGCTGGTGCGTACATTGTTGACATTAAGGACCAGATTCTGGCTCAGCGCCCCGATGCGCTTGAGGCTGAGAACCCCGAAGAGATTTTCCGCGAAATCGGTACTCACCTGATGTTCGATCAGATCAAGGAGTCCCTGGCGGCATTCGGCACCCACTTTGACGTGTTCTTCCATGAGAACTCTGTGTTCGAGGGCGGCAAGGTGGACGCCCTGCTTGAGACCATGCGTGAGAACGGTCAGCTCTTCGAGGCCGACGGCGCATGGTGGATGCGCACCACCGACTACGGCGACGACAAGGACCGCGTGGTCATCAAGTCTGACGGCAACCACGCCTACGTGGCGGGCGATATCGCCTACTACCAGGACAAGATGACCCGTGCGGTAAACCCCGCCGACGTGGCGATTTACATGCTCGGTGCTGACCACAACGGCTACGTGGGCCGCCTGAAGGCTATCGCCCAGATTCTTGGCTACCGCGCCGACCAGATTGAGGTCATGATTGGTCAGTTGGTGAACTTGGTCAAGGACGGCAAGCCCGTCCGTATGTCCAAGCGTGCCGGCACCGTGGTCACCCTCGAGGACCTGGTCGAGGCCGTTGGCGTTGACGCGGCACGCTACGAGCTGACCCGCTACTCGGTGGACACCCCCATCGACATTGACCTGGGTCTGCTGACCTCCAAGAGCAACGAGAACCCGGTCTACTACGTGCAGTACGCTCACGCACGCACCGCCGCTGTGGCACGTAACGCCGCGGAGGCTGGCGTGAAGGTTGAGGACGGCGTGGACACCTCCCTGCTCGATTCGGCTGCTGACGGTGAGTTGCTGGCTGTGCTCGGCCAGTTCCCGGCTGCTGTGCGTGATGCCGCGAAGTTCTACGAGCCGCACCGCGTGAACCGCTACCTGGAGCAGCTCGCTTCGGCGTACCACAGCTGGTACGGTGTCTCCCGCGTCGCCCCCAAGGCTGATGAAGAGGTCACCGACCTGCACCGTACCCGCCTGTTGCTGAACAATGCAGCACAGCAGGTGCTGGCAAACGGCCTGAACCTGCTGGGTGTGAGCGCACCCGAGCGCATGTAATACTCTCGTTTCAACCCCCGACCCGGTGCTACTGGGCGGGGGTTGAGCGTATGCCGGCAAAGATAGCTAAGAAAGATAGCTAAGAAAGAGACACAATGAGCGAAGCCCGCGCCCTCTATGCCCCCGAATGGCTCACCTACCCCGAGCACCCCGAGGCTCTGTCCCGCACCATCTGGACTGATTCCTTCACCCGCAATGAGCAGGGCGAGCTCTGCATTGACGGCGTGACCGTCAGCGACCTGGTTGCTGAGCACGAAACCCCGCAGTACGTCTTCTCCGAGACGACCTTCCGTGCCCGCGCCCGCGCCTACCGCACCGCTTTTGAGCAGGCTTTCGCCGCGCACGGTGCTAAGGTCAGCGTCTACTACGCCGGCAAGTCCTTCCTGTCCACCGCGGTGGCGCGCTGGGCGACCGAGGAGGGGCTGTGCCTGGATACCGCCTCCGGTGGCGAGCTGGCGTTGGCTCTGCGTGCGCAGGTGCCCGGCGCGAACATCGCCCTGCACGGTAACAACAAGTCGGAGGCTGAGATTGCCCGCGCGATCCGTAACGGCCTGGGCCGCGTGGTGGCCGATTCGGTGGACGAGCTCAAGCTTATTGAGCGCGTGTACGCCGAGCTTGCCGCCGAGCGTGTGGCTGAGGGCGAGGAGCCTTATGCCCCGGTTCCGGTGCTGATTCGCATCACCCCCGGTGTGCATGCTTCGACCCACGAGTCCATTGCGACCGCTCACGAGGATCAGAAGTTCGGCATGTCCCTGCAGCCCGGCACCGCCGCGCTCGCCGGCTTGGAAGAGGAGGAGCTGGAGTACTGGGGTGTTGAGGCGAGCGATTCTTACGCGGCGCTGGCTGCCGCGATTCTGAATGCGACCGATTCTTTGGATTTCCGCGGTATTCACTGCCATATCGGTTCGCAGATTTTTGAGGCGGAGGGCTTCGAACAGGCGGCGACTACCGCACTGGAGTTCATGAACCGTCTCAACCGTGACCTGGGTGTGACCCTGCCTGAACTGGATTTGGGTGGCGGCTACGGCATCGGCTACACCGAGGCGGATCACCCCCGCTCCATTACCGAGGTGACCGAGTCGATTGCCGCTTCCGTTGCGGCAACCTGCGAGCGCCTGGGCATGGCGATTCCGCACATGTCTTTCGAGCCGGGCCGTTCCATTTCTGGTCCTTCGGGCGCGACTCTGTACACGGTGGGCACCATCAAGAACGTGAGCATTGAGGATGAGAACGGCGAGATTCGCGTGCGCCGCTACGTTTCGGTGGACGGCGGTATGAGCGATAACGCCCGCCCGGTGCTGTACGAATCGGATTATTCGGTGACCCTGGCGAATCGTGCCCCGGTGGGGGAGCAGGTGCTCTCTCGTGTGGTGGGTAAGCATTGCGAGTCTGGCGATGTGGTGGTCCGATACTGCTACCTGCCTGCTGACCTGCAGGCTGGCGATATTCTGGCGGTTCCGGCGACCGGCGCGTACTGCTATGTGCTGGGTTCGAACTATAACTTCTTGACTCGCCCGCCGGTGATTGCGACCGCGCAGGGTCAGCCTTCGCGCGTGATGATTCGTCGTCAGCGTGAGGAGGATATGTTGGCGCTGGATATGGGTTCGGATATCTAAAGTCCTTAGCTCAGAACCCCAGACGCTCAGAACCCCAGAAACCGTGAAGTTCCCGTCCCTGCAATACGCGCCGTGAGGTGGCGGTTGCGGGCGGGGTCTTCACGGTTTTTGTGTTCAAAACTTTGCAGAAGATAAGGTTCACCTCATAACTGTGAGGGATACCTCATCTCAGAGAGTAAAAGTCGCAGCTTGAGGCTGCAGCCCCGTCGCCGCCTCTTGATAAAGTGGTTGTTGGGTGCGTGCTCTGCGCCGCATCCGCGCCTTAGCCCGAAGAGATACCGGGGCGAACCCGGAAACAGACCGTAGAAAGAGACTATCGTGGCTGAAAAGATCAAAGTAGCACTGCTTGGTGCCGGTAATGTCGGTTCCCAGGCTGCTCGCATCCTGGTAGAGGATAACGCCATCCTTGAAAAGCGCATTGGTGCGCCCGTGGAATTGATCGGTATCGCCGTGCGCGATACTAATGCATCCCGCCACTGGAATGCGGACCCCTCGCTGTACACCACCGACGCTGAATCCCTGATTGACGCGGCGGATGTGGTCATCGAGCTGACCGGCGGTATTGAGCCGGCTCGCACTCGCATTCTGCGTGCTCTGAATGCGGGTAAGTCTGTGGTCTCCGGTAACAAGGCGCTGCTGGCTAAGCACGGCGTGGAGCTGCAGGCTGCCGCTGATGAGTCTGGCGCTCAGCTTTCCTACGAGGCTGCTGTTGCGGGTGCGATTCCGATTCTGCGCCCCCTGCGCGACTCCCTGGCTGGTGACCGCGTGACCCGCGTTCTGGGCATCATGAACGGCACCACCAACTACATTCTTGATCAGATGGACACCACCGGCGCTTCCTTCGCGGATGCACTGGCTGAGGCTCAGAAGCTCGGCTACGCGGAGGCTGACCCGACGGCTGACGTTGAGGGCCACGACGCCGCGTCGAAGGCTGCGATTGTTGCTTCTCTGGCGTTCCATTCGAAGTTCACTATTGATGATGTGCACACCGAGGGCATCACCGCCATCACCGCTGATGATGTTGCTGCCGCGGATGCTGATGGTTACGTCATCAAGCTGCTGGCTATTTGCGAGCGTGAGGGTGAGAGCGGCGCGAACATTCGCGTGAACCCGACCCTGATTCCTCGTCAGCACCCGCTGGCGGGCGTGCACGGTGCGTTCAACGCTGTGTTTGTTGAGGCAGAGAACGCTGGCGAGCTGATGTTCTACGGTCCCGGCGCGGGTGGCGCTCCGACTGCTTCGGCTGTTCTGGGCGACTTCGTGTCCCTGGCTCGTCGTCTGGTGCTGGGTGGTCCCGGTGTTCCGGAGACTTCCCACGCGCAGCTGCACGCAACCAGCCTGGATAACGTGGTGTCTCGCTACTCGGTGGGTGTTTTGGTGGAGGATCGCCTGGGCGTTCTGGCGAACATTACCCGTATCCTGACTGAGCACGGTATTTCTATTGATTCTCTGCGTCAGTCCGCCCCGAAGGAGGGTGCGGCTCAGATTCGTATGGTCACCCATTCGGCGAAGGATTCCGATTTGCGCCGTGCGATTGCTGTGATTGACGCTCTGGACACTGTGCGTGAGGTGAACTCGGTTATCCGCGTGGAGTCTGAGAAGCACTAGCTACTTAGCGGCGCATGCCGCACCTGAACTTGCGAAGAGCGCCCGAAGGCGCATCGCTCACTAACTAACCCGCGTCCCCGCTACCGCGTCGAACCTATGGAAGGTTCGGCGGGCGGGGCGCCAAGATTGAAGGAGAAGCCAATGGCACACGTGTGGCAGGGCGTTATCAATGAGTACCGTGACCGTCTGCCTTTCGCGGACGATGTGAAGGCTGTGACCCTGGGCGAGGGTGGTACCCCGCTGATTCACGCGCCGGCACTGTCTGCTGAGACCGGTAACACCGTTTACCTGAAGTTTGAGGGTATGAACCCGACCGGTTCGTTCAAGGACCGCGGTATGACCAGCGCGATGACCGCCGCTAAGCGTGACGGTGCGAAGGCTGTTGTGTGTGCTTCGACCGGTAACACTTCCGCTTCGGCTGCTGCGTACGCTCTGCAGGCTGGTATGCGCTGTGCAGTGCTGGTTCCGGACGGCAAGATTTCCATGGGTAAGCTGTCTCAGGCTATCGCTCACGGTGCTGACATCATTCAGATTGACGGCAACTTCGATAACTGCCTGGAGATTGCTCGCAAGCTCAGCGAGAACTACCCGGTGTTCCTGGTGAACTCGGTTAACCCTTACCGTATTGAGGGTCAGAAGACCGGTTCGTTCGAGGTTGTTGACACCCTGGGTGATGCTCCCGATTACCACCTGCTGCCGGTTGGCAACGCGGGTAACATCACCGCGTACTGGAAGGGCTACAAGGAGTACTCGGAGCCTTACACCAACCGTGACGGTAAGGTTCTGGAGCCGGTTGCGACCAAGCGTCCGATCATGTGGGGCTTCCAGGCTGCTGGTGCTGCACCGATTGTTGCCGGTCACCCGATTGAGGCTCCTGAGACCATTGCGACCGCGATCCGTATCGGTAACCCCGCGTCGTGGGAGAAGGCTGAAGCTGCTCGTGACGAGTCTGGCGGCGTGATTGAGGCTGTCACCGATGAGGAGATTCTGGAGGCGCACCGCTGGCTGTCTGCCCGCGAGGGCGTCTTCGTGGAGCCGGCTTCGGCTGCTGGCGTTGCGGGTCTGCTGAAGAAGCACCGCGCGGGTGAAGCTCCCGAGGGTAAGACCATCGTGATTACCGTGACCGGTCACGGTCTGAAGGACCCGCAGTGGGCTCTTGAGGCTGTTAACGGTGTGAAGGTTGAGCCGACTAAGGCTCCCTTCGACGTGGTTGCTGTGGCAGATATTCTTGATTTGAACTAGTCTGTTCATACTACGATGTGCACTCCGTCCCGCATTTTGCGGGGCGGGGTGCACCTGCATGACAGCCCCTTTTTGTATCTTTCACCTATTCACTCAGTACGTCACCGATCGCGAGGTTCTTCTCATGTCTTCCCTGCATATTTCTGATATTCCGGTGGGCGCGTCCGTTAAGGTTCGTGTTCCCGCTACGAGCGCTAACCTGGGCCCCGGCTATGACAGCATGGGTTTGGGTCTTGGCTTCTATGATGAGCTGGTTGTTGAGCGTATTGAGTCCGGTTTGGAGTTTGAGCTCAGCGGTGAGGGTAGCGCGGATGTTCCTCGCGATGAGAGCCACCTGGTTTTGCAGGCGATGAAGGCTGGTTTTGCGGCGGCTGGTTTGGATGAGCTGCCGCCGGTGAAGCTGATTGCTGATAATAAGATTCCGCATTCTCGCGGTATGGGTTCTTCGGCGTCGGCTATTGTGGCGGGTGTGGCTGCGGCGAGCGGTCTGCTGCCGGAAGAGCACCGTCTGAGCCGTGAGCAGATGCTGCAGGTCGCCTCCGATATGGAGGGCCACCCGGATAATGTGGCTCCGGCGATTTATGGCAACCTGTCGGTGTCTTGGGGTGAGATGGGCAATTGGAAGTCCCTGATTATTCCGGTGCATCCTGATGTTCACCCTGTGGTGGCTGTGCCCGATTATGAGGTGTCGACGAAGCTTGCTCGTTCGCTGATTCCTTCGCAGATGCCCCACGTTGAGGCGGTGGCGAACTCCGCTCGTGCGGCGTTGCTGGTGCGCACTCTCTCTGATGCTCCCGAGTACCTGATGGATGCGACCGTGGATTACCTGCATCAGGGGTACCGCGTGACCGCGATGGAGCCGTCCGCTGTGCTGGTTGCGTACCTGCGCAGTCAGGGTTTTGCTGCGGTGATTTCTGGTGCTGGCCCGACCGTTTTGACCTTTGCGCACGGCGATGAGCAGGTGCGACAGGTTCAGGAAGCGATTGCCGAGTTTGAGGCGACTCACCCGTGCAGCGCTATTGTGGATCGCCGCCTGAACTGGCGGGTTCTTCCCCTTGAAATTGATACTGAAGGTGTTATAGTTACTCAGTAGGACGTTATTAGTTCGTCCTATGTTGAGGTTCGCCCGTCGTTCAATGTAGACCGTCGATACTATCCTTCGTAACGTACTTCCGTTTCCCCTGATGCCTCAGATGCTTTTTGTATCTGGGCGGGAGCCGGCAGGGTTCGGGGGAGTGCCTTTGGGATTCACGTCTTTCTTTATTTCTGACGCATAGGGGAAGACTTTTCTGGGGGGTTCGGTTTCGCGGCGGGTGCCCTTTCAAAGTGACCAATCCATCCTCTTCATCTTTCGTAGATGGTTCGTATAGATGATGGTTTGGGCTTGCCCACATTTGTGATAGAGCGCCTTATCTTCCGTGTGTGCTCGCTGTGTCTGAATCAGCGGGTACGGTAAGAGACGCGAATCGCCTCCAGTGCGGTTCGAGGGAGTCGAAGGTGCAGACTGCTGTTTTCTTTCGGCAGTGTCTAAGCCTTTGACCGCGCTATAGCGCCCGCCCGATCTTTATTCTGAAGATTTTCAGGGCTTATAACCAAAGGAATTGTAGTTGGCAAAGAATATTGTTGTCACCGATGAGTACGGTACGGAAGCTGCCGCACCGGAACTTGCGAACTTGAAGGTCGCGCAGCTGCGTGTCCTCGCCCAGCAGCTTGGTATCCGAGGCTATCTGAAGTTGAAGAAGGCTGAGCTGGTTCAGGCTCTTGAGGAGCATCAGCGTGGTGGCGCCGTAGCCGCTCCTGCTGCGCCCAAGTCTGAAGCATCCAAGTCTGACGCGCCCGCTGAGGCTTCTGAATCTGCCCAGACTCCCGCTGCTGAGAAGGCTGAAGAGTCTAAGCCTCGCCGTACCCGCCGTACTCGCGCCCAGAAGGACGCCGAGGCGAAGGCAGAGAAGGCTGAGAAGACCGAAAACGCTGAGGCTGCTGAAGCCCCCGCTGAGGGCGCTGAGAAGGCTGAAAAGTCTGAGAAGCGTACCCGTTCTTCCCGTTACGAGACTCCCGCTCAGAAGCGTGCGCGCGCTCGCCGTGCCGCTGAGGGCGAGGACGCATCGGCTGAGAAGTCCGAGAAGACTGAGGCGAACGAGAAGTCTGAGAAGCGTACCCGCCGCACCCGCACCCGTAAGGACGAGAAGCCCCCTGAGCTTCCTCCGCTGGATGTGCGCGCTGAGCTGGCTGCTGAGCGTATTGGCGAGCGTTCGGAGCAGATTGAACTGCCCGGTAACTCTGCTGAGCTGAAGGCTGCTACCGCTGACGGCACCGCGAGCCTGGACAGCCTGAACGCTGCCCTGGATATGACTTTTGGCACCCCCGACGGTGAGAAGAGCTCGAAGCGTACCCGCACTCGTGAGCGTCGCCGTGATCAGGATGGTGAGCGTACCGAGCGCCGCACTAAGCGTGACCGTCAGGCTGAGCGTGCAGAGCGCACCACTGAGCGTAGTGAACGTGCCGAGCGTAAGGCTGCTGAGCGTGCAGAACGCGCAGAGCGTGCAGAACGCGCAGAGCGTGCCGAGCGTACTGAGCGCCGTTCCAAGCGTGACCGTCAGGCTGAGCGTGCTGAGAAGCAGGCTCGCCGCCGCGAGGAGAACGAGCCTCGCCTGAGCGAAGACGATGTGCTGGCACCGATTTCGGGTGTTCTGGACATTCTCGATAACTACGCTTTCGTGCGTACCACCGGCTACCTGCCCGGCACCAACGACGTGTACGTCTCTCTGGCTCAGGTGAAGAAGTACAACCTGCGTAAGGGTGACCACGTGCTCGGTGCGATTCGCGTGCCGCGCGAGGGTGAGTCGAACAACCGCCAGCGTTTCAACGCGCTGGTTCAGGTTGAGGCGATTAACGGTCAGAGCGTTGAGGAAGCAGCGAACCGCCGCGTCTTCTCGAAGCTGACTCCGCTGTACCCCAAGGAGCGTCTGCGCCTGGAGACCACCCCGAAGAAGCTGGGCACCCGCGTGGTGGACCTGGTGTCCCCGATTGGTAAGGGTCAGCGTGGTCTGATTGTGTCCCCGCCGAAGGCGGGTAAGACCCTCATGCTGCAGTCCATTGCGAACGCGATTACCGTGAACAACCCGGACGTGTACCTGATGATGGTCCTGGTGGATGAGCGTCCTGAAGAAGTGACCGATATGCAGCGCACCGTCAAGGGTGAGGTTATTGCCTCGACCTTCGACCGCCCGGCTGAGGATCACACCACTGTGGCTGAGCTGGCTATTGAGCGTGCGAAGCGTATGGTGGAGCTCGGCTACGATGTGGTCGTGCTGCTGGACTCCATGACCCGCCTGGGCCGCGCATACAACCTGGCGGCTCCCGCGTCCGGTCGTATCCTGTCTGGTGGTGTGGATTCTGCTGCACTGTACCCGCCGAAGAAGTTCTTCGGTGCTGCCCGCAACATTGAAGAGGGCGGCTCGCTGACCATCCTGGCTACCGCCCTGGTTGAGACCGGTTCGAAGATGGATGAAGTGATCTTCGAAGAGTTCAAGGGCACCGGTAACATGGAGCTGCGTCTGTCCCGTCAGCTGGCGGATAAGCGTATCTTCCCGGCGGTTGATATTAATGCTTCTGGTACTCGCCGCGAGGAGAACCTGCTCTCCCCGGATGAGATCAAGATTATGTGGGGTCTGCGCCGTGCCCTGGCGGGTATGGAACCTGAGCAGGCTCTGGGTGTTCTGACCAACCAGCTGCGTAAGACTGAAAGCAACGTGGAGTTCCTTCTGACGGTTCAGAAGAACGGTCTGCGTCTGGTCGACTAAGGCTCGTATCTCACGCGCCCCACCTCCTGATTGTGGGTGGGGCGCGTGAGCCGTTCGTTTTGTGCATCCCCGTTGTGAGGGGTGTGAGATGTCTAGTGCCTGCCCGTGCGGCGTAAAGTGCGGGAGATGGAAGAGAGAACAGAATGTTTGAATCTATTCAGGTTCTGCTGGATGAGCACGCTGACCTGCAGAATCAGCTGGCCGACCCCGCTGTGCAGGCGAACCAGGGTAAGGCACGCCGTGTGGGCCGCCGTTACGCGGAGCTGACCGGTATTGTGACTGCGTACAACAAGTACACTTCGCTGAAGGACGACCTTGAGGCTGCTCGCGAGATGGCTGATGAGGATCCGGATTTCGCGGCGGAGATTCCCGGTCTGGAGGAGGAGCTGGAGGTTGCTCAGGAGAAGTTGCGCCGCCTGCTGATTCCGCGTGACCCGGATGATGGCCGTAACGTCATTCTTGAGGTGAAGGCTGGTGCCGGTGGTGACGAGGCGGCTCTGTTCGCCGGTGACCTGCTGCGCATGTACATGCGTTATGGCGAAAACCATCAATATAAAGTCACCGTCAGCGATTTGCTCGAATCCGACGATGCCGGTATCAAATCGGTGACCATGAAGATAGAAGGCGACTACGCATACGGCTATCTGAAAGGCGAAAACGGCGTACACCGCTTGGTGCGTGTCAGCCCCTACAACGCCCAAGGCAAGCGCATGACCTCGTTTGCATCGGTCTTCGTCACGCCTCTTATCGACGACAGCATCGAAATCGTAGTGGAACAGTCGCGCCTCTCTTGGGACACTTTCCGCAGCGGCGGTGCTGGCGGTCAGAACGTGAACAAGGTGGAATCCGGTGTCCGTCTGCGCTATCCGTGGAAGAATCCCAACACTGGTGTTGTCGAAGAAATCCTTATCGAATGCACCGAAACCCGTGACCAGCCCAAGAATAAGGAAAGGGCCTTGTCGCGCCTGCGCACACGCATCTACGACTTGGAATACCAAAAATACATCAACGACATCTCCGCCAAACGCAAAACCATGGTCTCTACCGGCGACCGTTCGGCTAAAATCAGAACCTACAACTTCCCGCAAGGCCGTGTCACCGACCACCGCGTGGAAGGTCTGACGGTCTTTAACTTAGCTGCCGTCATGGATGGAGACATCGACGAAATCATCAACAGGCTGCAAATGGCAGAGAATGCGGAAAAAATGAAAGAAAACTTAGAATAACCATGGACAAAAATCAACTTTTTGAACAAATCAAGAAAAAGCAATCCTTTCTTTGCGTAGGATTGGACACCGACCTCGACAAAATCCCACAGGAACTGTTGGCCACCGACGACCCCGCCTTTGAGTTCAACAAACAAATCATCAACCACACGGCACAATATGCGGTGGCCTACAAACCCAACACGGCTTTTTACGAAGTGAATGGCTCCAAGGGCTGGCTAAGTTTGGAACATACAATCCAATACATCCGCAA
>NZ_CALJRY010000315.1 GCF_937976295.1 uncultured Rothia sp.
GTTGAAGCTGAGCTATTTTCGCTGGTTCAGCTTACTTCTTGGTTGCCTGAGCGACGCGGTCACCGGCTGCGACGGGGCGGCGGGACTCAGAGTCCTTGGAGATGTTGAACTTTGCGGTGTTGGTGATCATCACCATGGTTTCCTTGGAGGGGATGCGACCCTCGATTGCTGCCCAGTCGACCTCGATGATGGGGGCGCCCGCCTCAACCTTGTCGCCTACGTTAGCGATCTTGGTGAAGCCGTCGCCACCGAGCTCAACGGTGTCGATACCGATGTGCACCAGCACCTCGCCGCCGTTTTCGGTGCGGAGCATGAATGCGTGCAGGGTGTCCTGAATCAGTGCGATGGTGCCTGCAACGGGTGCGACGATGGTGCCTGCGGTGGGGTTCACTGCGTAGCCGTCGCCCATGACGCCCTGAGAGAAAACGGGGTCGGAGACTTCGCTCAGCGGCAGGTACTCGCCGGTAACAGGTGCGACGTAGACGTCTGCGGACGATGCTTCCTGAGTAGCAGCTTCCTTCTTCTTCTTACCGAAACCGAACATATATGCTCCTTCTGGTCGTGTGGCGCTATGAATAGCGTGTATTTGTAGCGCTGATGCGTCCGCGTCGGATGCGGGCGTCGTTGCCTTCTTGGTTTCGCACCGGGCGGCACCTGCTTGAGTAACAGGGTTCGCACACTCCGGTGCATATGCACTCAGAATACATCACCTGAGCCAGCTGCTCACGAGCTGAGGGTCATTCGACTCGAATTCTGCAAATATTCCGCAAATCTGGAACTTCAACTCACACTTCTGCACTCTTGAGGTCGCGAGTACACTTAGTGAAGGACTGGCACCCCTCCCCCGAGCCGGTGCCGATAAGAGAAAAGGCTGAACTGATGACTGAAGCGGCTGAGACCGTTCTTGAAGTATTTATTCCGGGCCCCGGCGAAAACCCGGAGGATCCGCAGGATATGGAGCGTTCCGAATTCCTGGGCGCCGCGCAGGAGGCGCTAGATTCGGGCGTGGACATTGAGGTGTACTCCACCGACTCCTACCCTTCCGCATTTGAAGAGTGCGCACCGGTCGCCGAGCAGATTGAGATGAACGGCCGCGAGGTTCTGCCGCTCATGCTCGTCAACGGTGAGGTGAAGGTGTCCTTCGCGTACCCGACCGCCGAGCAGATTAAGCGCTTCTCCCGCGCCCACCTGGTCGCCCAGCCGAAGGCTAACGCGGCAGCGGCGGCGTGCGGCCCGACCGGCTCCTCCATGGTGCCGAACCTGAGCCCCCTGGCGGAGCCCGCCGGTTTCGCGGCGACCCTGGCGGGTAAGGCTCCCCAGCCGGTTGGCGGCCCCGAGATCGGCAACCGCGTGAACCTCATGGGTGGCGACACCGGCGACGGTATTCCCACCTCCGGTTCGGTGGCTGTGAAGTCCGGCGGCTGCGGATGCGGTGGTTGCGGCTGCGGCGGCAAGTAAACCCGCCCATCCCCCGCTAAGATCCGCTGCAAACGCTAGGTTTGCCCGGTTCTAGATACATAAAAGAGCGGTGCCCGCCTCCTCACGAAGAGGAAGCGGGCACCGCTTTCGCTTAACGAAGCTTAGGTTCACACCCGGCAACGGCTACAGGAGCCGCGGCGGGCGAACAGCACCTTACTTGATGGAGGTACCGACGGAACCGAGCTGCTGGCAAGCCTCGACCACGCGTGCGGCCATGCCTGCCTCTGCAGCTGCACCCCAAACGCGGGGATCGTAGGTCTTCTTGTTGCCGACCTCGCCGTCAACCTTCAGCACACCGTCGTAGTTGCTGAACATGTGGCCAGCAACGGGGCGGGTGAATGCGTACTGGGTGTCGGTGTCGATGTTCATCTTGATAACACCGTAGGACACTGCGTCTGCAATCTCCTGCTCGGTGGAGCCGGAGCCACCGTGGAAGACCAGGTAGAAGGGCTTGTCGCCCTTGCCGTACTTAGCGCCGACCTCGGTCTGGATTTCCTTGAGCAGCTCGGGGCGCAGGTGAACGTTACCGGGCTTGTACACGCCGTGAACGTTACCGAAGGTCAGAGCAGCCATGTAGGTGCCCTTCTCGCCCAGGCCGATTGCCTCAACGGTCTTGATTGCGTCTGCAACGGTGGTGTACAGGGAGTCGTCGATAGCGCCTTCAACGCCGTCTTCCTCGCCACCAACGGCACCAATCTCAACCTCGAGAACGAGCTTTGCCTTGGAGGTACGCTCGATCAGCTCAGCAGCGATCTTCAGGTTCTCGTCCAGGTCGATTGCGGAGCCGTCCCACATGTGGGAGTTGAAGATGGGGTCTTCACCGCGAGCAACAGCCTTCTCAGACTCTGCCAGCAGGGGCAGAACGAAGCCTTCCAGCTTGTCCTTGGGGCAGTGGTCGGTGTGCAGTGCAATGTTCACGTCGTACTGCTTAGCAACTTCGCGTGCGTATGCCGCGAAGGCCAGGGAGCCAACGACCATGTCCTTCTTGGAAGCGCCGGACCAGTATGCTGCACCACCGGTGGATGCCTGGATGATGCCGTCCGAGCCAGCCTCTGCGAAGCCGCGGATTGCAGCGTTCAGGGTCTGGGAGGAGGTCACGTTCACTGCGGGGTACGCGAAGCCCTTTTCCTTCGCGGTCTGCAGCATTTCTGCGTAAACTTCGGGGGTTGCAATAGCCATATGCTGACTCCTTGGATAGATGCGACCGGTTACCGATGTTGGGCCGGTTCACCATATTTTGTTGGCGCGCGAGACGCCTCCTACTCGCACTATTTTACCAAGATA
>NZ_CALJRY010000316.1 GCF_937976295.1 uncultured Rothia sp.
CAGCAGGCCACCCCTTCGCACGCCAGGCGGTAGCCCACTCGCCACCATTACCCAGAGGCACCGAGGCAAAATTACCATTCGTGTACTTCGGGTGATTCGGATCAGTCGCACCCACCTGCTGATTAAGCCTCCACAGCGAAAAGTCCGTGCAATTGACGTAGTACATGCCCGTGACGGGGTTTGCAGCTTCGACGTATCCAGCCCACGGGTAATCATCCGTGCCGGTCACCGTGCCGCCGCTGTAATTCTGCGGCGAGCAGTTATTGCCTCCCGCTTGGTTACCGGTCACGTTCGCGGTGTCATCCGTATACGGAACCGCGCCCTTCTCAACCGAACCGTCAGACTTACCGCCCACCTGATCGCCGTACGTCTTAGCGTAGATACTCGCCAAGCCGCGGATACGCGACAAATACGTCTGCGTCTCCGAATACGGCGGCACACCGTTATAGTTCTGCACCGCACCCGGACCCGCGTTATAACCAGCCATAATCAGCTCCACCGCCGGAACATCCGGATGAGCATCAATCACCGGCTTCAACTGCGCCCGCAAATCACGCAGGTATTCACCCATCGCACGAATAGCAGCCTGCGGATCATTCGGGCTACCACCATGACCATACGTCTGCCACGTCGAGGGAATAAACTGCGTCAAACCACTAGCGCCAGCACTATTAGCGCCCAGCGTCGGATCCCACCCAGACTCCGCCTCAATCTGAGCCGCAATCCACGACGTCGGAACACCCGACACCAACGACGCCCACACCACATACTGCTCCCAGTCATTCGGGATCTTACCGCCCACACGCGACGACTCAGAACGAGTCGTCGCCGACCCGTCATCATCATAAATCGTCACGTCCACCTGGCCACCCTCACCCTCACCAGACGCAGCAGCAGCCGATGCAGACGCCGGACGGCACGCAGCAGCCGCACTACTACCACCGAGCACACCACCAAAAAGAATGATGATGCCCAAAATCGGGCCAAGCACCAAACCCACCGCCACCACGGCAACACCAACCAGCAGCGGGCCAGCACCCTTCTTCTGCTCTTCCATCACAAAACTCCCTGCTAATCCTTAGTGAAACGAGTATCCGTCTGGTGCAGACGACCCAGAGTCGCCGGCTTCGGCGACTGCACCGGAATACCCACACTCGAACCGACCTTCCACAACGCACGACCAGCACCCTCAGGCACACCCGTAGACCGCAACCCACCATGACCCTTACGAGCCGCAGCAGGATTCAACCCGTCCGCACCCGACACGAAACCAGTCACCATCGCTGCCTCCTTCGTCGAAATCGGACGCACCGTACGCAACACGTCAATATCCTCCGGCTCCAGAGCCAACAACACCCACAGGCCGCACTTACCAATCAGCGAATGCGCAATCTTACGGTCCGCCTCGTTATCAATCATCAGAAAGTCCTTCGGCGAATGGGTAATCTTCCACTCACCCACACCCACCGACCTGTTGGTGCGTGAGAGCTTGTCAACCTCCTGAATCATGCCCGGCGCCATACGCACCGGATACCAAAACTCATCCATCAGGCTGCTGTAACCGTGCCAGGTATACCGAGGGGTATACACCTCACCCTCAGCAGCAGCCTCCGCCTCCTTCTTCGCCTCATGCTGACTCAACTCCCAATGCGCATCAATCGCATTCATACCCAAACGCCACGTGGTCATCATGACCGCACTAATCATGTGATCCATCGAATCAGGAATCGACGACGAATCAAAACAGAACCCACCAGCATTACCCGGATTAATCGTCATACCCTCATCAGAGAAAATCGCCGCCATATCGCCATACACCAACGCCGACAACGACCGGTACAACTCCAAATACGCGCTCTTAAACTCGCTCGCATCATCCAAACCAGCAGCATGCACCGCCTTCTGACTCGGATGCTCGAAGAAATGCAACAAATGACCCAGCGACGGCTTCCGCTCCGCCTCCATCACCGACTCCACCGACGCCTTAATCATCGTGCGCTCATCATCACTGACACCACGATCACGACCACGGTTAATACGAATCAACGCAATAATGTTGTGCACAATATTCGCCACCGCAATAGCACGCAACTCCACACCCGTCTGACCGCCAATAATGTCACCAGCAGCCGCCAACGGGCCAGCATCCAACGGATTAATCTTCGTCGAATGACGATTAATACCGATATCAAAAACATCCGCACCAATCGCACGCGCCAGCGGAGTCCACTCCTCACGCTTCAACGGATTAAAAATCGCCAACGGGCACCCCGTCGCATTCAAATACGCAGCCACCAAACCCGACAAACTGGACTTACCGTAACCGTTCAGACCGAACACCATCGCCGACGGCGAGGTAATCATATTCGCCTTATACAAGCTGATATGATCCAACGCCACCGCAGACCCACTCGTCAGGTCATACCCAATCGGGGCACCCGACACCGGGCGAGACGTACCCGTCACAAACGGGTACAAACCCGCACTCTCCCACGTCGTCTCCAGCCACGGACGCGGCTGAGCCAGCTGACCCCAGGCACCGCCGCCGAAGCCGTGCTGACCATGAATTGACGTACGCGGATGATCCACCACAGCACCAGCACGGCTACCACCGCGGTCCTTCTTCCTAAAGAACACCATGACTAATCCTCCTGCTGCTTCTGATCCTCAGCCTTCTCAGCGGGCGCCTTCGCCAACAACGACATACTCGGCGCATACGTCCACGGGAACAAACCCAACGGCAGGGTCTGATGGAACGCCGCATCCGCCGCATAATCAGCGAAACACCACCGCATACCACCCATCAACGCCTTCAACTCATTCTCAGCAGCACGCTGCGCCGCCGCATTCGGCTCAAACGTCACCGTCACCATCAACGCCCACTCCTGAATCATCGCGCCGCGACTCATCTGATCCATCGCCTCAGCAGCCGCTTTCGCCTTCTTCATCTCAAACGCAGTCACACGCTTACGCGACGTCGACTCCGTCGTCGTCGCACGCGACGCCGCATCAATACGCGAACGCTGAGCCGCCAACGGCACCGGACGATACAAAATACTCACACGCTTGCGCAAAAAATGACGCGAAGGCGCGAACAGCTTCTCATACGAGCGGTCCGTGATCTTCGCCGGATCCGGGACAGTCATCATCACCGTCATCGACGCCACCGAATCATGGAACACCACACGCGGATGCGCAGCATTAAAATACTCAGGAGCCGCACCCTCAAACGGGCGGAACGCCGGAATGCGATCCTTAATTTCCTGAGCCACCTCACCATTACGGTGCGGGTTATACGCCGTGTACAGCATGTCCCCATAATCGGCGTCACTCATCACCTGGCTAATACCAGACCCAGCTGACGCCAACGCCTTCAAATGACGCGGAACACGCGACAGTACCTCAGCAGTAGCACCGTCCACATCCTCAGCCAACGCCGAAATCTTATACCCCAACGTCACATACGATCGCACATGCGCCACCGTCTGCGGCAGCATACCAGCAGCCTCACGCGCGATCTGCTGCGCCACCTGCGGGGCGGCCGGGTCCAGATTCGACAAAATAGACTCAGCCAACGGCGCCGAAGACTCAAAGACCGAATCCACCACAACCTGAGCACCATTCAGCCCAGTCTCACCAGCCAGCGACGACAGCCACGCAGCATACGCGCTCACCTGCTCCGTCGTACGAGACTGCGTACTCATCGCCACACCCGCCGGTGAGCACTCAATCGTCACCGACAGCTGATTAGCACGCGTATGATGCAGCAACTGCACCGGGTTACCCAAACCGTCCACACTATCGCGCACCGTCAGAGTCGACAGCACACCCGGCAGCCCCAGGGCACGGTCCTGACCACCAAAATGCGACGCGAGAAACAGCGTCTCGCCTGATTCAACTCGCTGAGTATGCGCCGCGTACCGGCGGATACGGTGCATCAGCGTCTTATCCTCAGCCCCAAACGGGATTTCCAGCAACCCCACGTAGACGATCACGACGAGCGTGAACACGCCCGCGGCAATGAATTCCTTCAGCAGGCACAAGAACAGGAGGATGACGGCTGCAACGATGAGGATGATGCCAGCTCGTGCCGGAAGCCAGCCACCAATCTTAAGGGACCCGGATCGGATCGGGTTACCGTACTGAGGAGCCTGCATGAATCGTCCTTTCCCGCCCCAAGGGGGGCGGTTTTTGGGTGTGCTGTAGCTGACCCCCACGGTGTGGGGGTCTTATGAGTAAGTGAAAAAAGAAAGAGAGAAAGAGAGAATTTAGGGGGTGGTGCAGTGATTGCATAACGCTATGACTGCACTATGCAATCACCACACCCTCAACAAAGGCCGCCGTACTAGTGGATACGGTCCAGGCTCTGCTCATCCAGCAGAACCTCTTCAGCGTGCTCGGCGCGCGGCATGTGGTTCTCAAGGACCTGCGCAGCCTGCGCAAGACGGCTCACGCCGGAAGAACCGCCACCAGAGCCGCCGCTACCCGGTGCTGCGCTAGTGTCACTACCGGCACTCACCGTCAAGCCGATACCGACCATACCGCCGCCGGGAGCCTGCGGGGCAGACCCACCAGCAGCAGGCGCAGCAGGTGCGGAGCCACCGCTCGAGGCGGCAGGAGCACCACCAGAGGCGATAGCACTAGAACCGCCAGACGAGGTAGCAGGGGCACCGCCGCCAGCAGCGATAGCGCCAGAGCCACCCGACGCGCCAGCAG
>NZ_CALJRY010000317.1 GCF_937976295.1 uncultured Rothia sp.
AGAACTCAGCGGAACCGCTTCGACGGTGCCCTCTTACGATGAGGATTTGGGCACAGAAATGAGAATACACAGAAAACTCCCAGTTGTCACTTCATTCGGGCTTAAATTTTGAGCTTTCACCCCCGGCGGAACGGAGCGAGCTTGAACGGCTAGAACACCGTTTATTCGCGAGAGCTTAACCAACTTAAGGCGTTTGACTAGGCATTTCACAAGGATGCACATTCGCTTTTAACGCGCCACCACCCTTTAAGGACATGGTTCAAAACTCTTAAAAATGAGCCTCGTCTCTTAAGGTTTTGCTCCCATAATTTGCTGAGAAATCGGCGTTTCTCTCAGTTTCAACCTCAGATTTAAGCGAAAAACGCGAAAAATGCACTCAAGCGCAGTTGCTAAAAAGTTAAGAGAGGAGTATACGCTCGCTCACGTGAATCACGTGAAGTTAACCTGCACCACTGATACACGCCGCTTACCCCACCTTTTGCAGCCCGAGCATGCCTCGTTCCTCCGCTTTGCCCGATTCTTCCCTTATATATGGCGTTTTACGCCGATTATTGAACGAAATCGTCCACTATCTAAGACGACGCCGGTTCTCAAGGAGCCAACTTCTCAAGGGGCCACAGGCACACAAAACGGTGGCACCGCCTCCTCAAGGAAGAAGGCGATACCACCGTTTAAAGCGTGAAGCGGGTTAGTAGACTCTCAAAACTGGAGCTTAGAGGCTGCCGCCGCGCTTGACCACAATTGCGTTTGCCACGTCCATGTCCAGGGAGAGGGTGTCCTCTTCGCCATCGGCGTGAACAATCACGTCATCGTTCTGGCCAGCAACCACGGACACCGAAGCGCCGTAGACAATACCAGCGTCAGCCAGCAGCTTCAGTAGCTCAACATCAGTCTGAATGGACTCGGGGAAGCGAGAAATGGTGAAACGATCCTCGGGGCCAGAGTCGCGCGCAGCCAGGGACATGGGCACGGTGCGCTCATCGTTCTTCTCGCTAGTGTGGCCCAGGGCCTCCAGGCCGGGGATAGCGTTACCGTACGGGGAGAACTTGGGGTCCTTGAGCATCTCCAGGATGCGCTTCTCCACCTTGTCACTCATGACGTGCTCCCAGCGGCATGCCTCTTCGTGCACGTACTCAATTTCCAAACCGATAATGTCGGAGAGCAGGCGCTCAGCCAGGCGATGCTTACGCATCACCTCAACAGCCTTATGGCGGCCTTCCTCAGTCAGTTCGAGGTGGCGATCCGGCTCAACGGTGAGCAGACCGTGCTTCTCCATGCGTGCCACGGTCTGGGAAACGGTCGGGCCGGAGTGCTCCAGTCGTTCAGCGATGCGCGCACGCATGGGGACGATGCCTTCTTCCTCCAGTTCGAGGATGGTGCGCAAATACATCTCTGTGGTATCGATGAGGTCTGTCATATATCTCTCCCAGCTATCACCGCAACAGTGCTTAGATAGCACTGCCTAAGTCGTTACTTATTCAATAATCTATTATGTACTTTTTCAGCGGCTTTTGCCACGGCTTAAGTCATTGGCTTAAGTCATTGAGTCGCCCAACAATAACCGTTGGACGACTCAATACAACACCTTATATATACATTTTGTTAGCCCACCCCTTATTAAGAGGAGTGGATAGTAGGTTCTACTCTGCGGACTCAGCCTCGGCAGTTTCCTCTGCAGCAGAAGCGTTCTGCGCGGTTTCCTTCTCCGCCGAGTTGTTCTCTACGGGCTCACCAGCAGATTCCTCAGCCGCTGCATCAGACTCTGCGTTCTCCTGCGCGGCGTTCTCCTCCAGGTCTTCCGGGCGAACACGGTCAGCCCACGGAACCCAATCCGGTGCGATCAGCGCGTCGTCACCGGGCAACAGGCCAACCTCGCAAATGGTTGCCACGCGGGAGCGAGGCGCACGCGAGAGGGTCGCGAACCAGAACCAGCCACGGTAACCGGGCAGGGTGCACTCAAACAGGTGAGTGCTCAGGCGCTCTTCCTCGGCGCGCACATGGTGAACCAGACCGATAGCGTGTGCCGGGGCGATTTCCTGAACGCCCTGCAGTGCTACGTCCTTAGCAGCGGCAAGAATCTCATCCACTTTGGAGGTGCGGCGCAGCTTGTGCGGAACACCCAGGGAGGGGGCACCTACCTCTTCATCCAGCGGGGTGAAGGGGTCGGGGGTGGAGTCTTCGTTCTGTTCAGTTTCTTCGGCAGCGGATTCCTCGGAGATAGATTCCTCAGCAGGCGTCTCAGCCACCTCAGGCTCCTCAGCGTTCACGGAGGGCTGAGTCTCAGCAGGTACAGCGCTACCCTCGTCAGCGCTCTCAGGCGCGGCAGAATGCACAACGGACTCTGCGGGCGCGTCAGCAGCGGGCGTAGTTTCGGGGAGCAGTTCAATAACCTGTTCAGACATACCCCTATTAAAGCATCTCGCGTGCGCAAACAGTGCGGCCGCTCCCCCAAGCTTCACATACGCTGTGAATTTGAGTCTCAAACCGCTAAATCTGGGGCTTCGCTCATTAACAGCTGTGTGTGAGCTGATACCGTTAAATTCATGAGTAACGAACCCGTACAGGACACGCGCAGCACCGCAGACCGGGCGCCCACGCCCCTTCCCTACGCCGGAGCCATCCGCTGGCTCGGTGCAGGCGGCGCGATTCTCGCCCTGCTCTGTCTGCTCACCGGAGTTGCCATGCTCGTGATGAAGTGGGTTGGGGCAGCGCCGCCCGCCCTCATGAGCCAGATTCCGCTGGTCCTCCTCCCCGTCGCCTTTATTGCACTCATGGCCGCACTCATCCTGTCGGTCATGCGCCGCAACAAGGCATAAAGATTTTGAGCCGCAAGCTCACACACATCATTCACTTATCAAGTACAGCCTGCCATTCAGAGAGAAAGATAGAGTATGTCTGCTGAAGCAAAACTCCTAGTCGTCGATGACGAGTTCAACATTCTTGAACTGCTCGCCACCTCCCTGCGTTTCGCCGGTTTTGAAGTAGTGACCGCCGGCAACGGCCGCGAAGCCCTCGAAAAGGCACACGCCGAAAACCCCGACCTCATTGTCCTGGACGTCATGATGCCCGGCATGGACGGCTTCGAGGTGACCCGCCGCCTACGCGAAAACGGCACCACCACCCCCGTGCTCTTCCTGACCGCAAAGGACGCCACCGAGGACAAGGTGACCGGTCTGGGTGCCGGCGGCGACGACTACGTCACCAAGCCCTTCTCCCTCGACGAGGTCATCGCCCGCATCCGCGCCATTCTGCGCCGTAGCCGCAGCATCCAGGAAGAGGACGACGCCGTACTGCGCGTTGACAACCTCACCCTGAACGTGGACACCCACGAAGTGTTCCTCGGTGACGAAGAGATTGACCTCTCCCCCACCGAGTTCAACCTGCTGCACTACCTGATGCTCAACGCCAACCGCGTGCTGTCCAAGGCGCAGATTCTCGACCACGTGTGGGAGTACGACTTCAACGGCGACTCCTCCATCGTTGAGTCCTACATCTCCTACCTGCGCCGCAAGATCGACAACAACCGCGAAAACCACGAGCCGCTCATCCACACCAAGCGCGGTGTGGGCTACATGATTCGCGGTTCTCGAGGCTAACGTGGCGCTCAAACCCCTCGACCGGATCCCCCAGTCTCTCTCCCTTCGCACCCAGCTGGTGCTCATCACCTCCATACTCATCGCCCTCTCCATTGCGGTGACGAGCATGGTGGCGATTTCCGCTCTGCGCGCCCAGATGGTGCACCAGCTGGACGAAGAGATGAAGAGCAGTGCCCCCTCACTCGTGCAGCTGGCGACCGTGCGTCCCTCCGGCAATCAGGAACAATCCCTGAGCACCTACCGCCTGTACCTGCTCGACAAGGACGGCAACGTACTGTACTCGCTCCAGTCCGAGGACAGCAGTCAGTTCGGTGAGCCGGCGCTACAAGGCTGGACCGAAGAGAAGGTTCGCAAGCAAAACGAGGAGGCGGT
This sequence comes from uncultured Rothia sp., assembly GCF_937976295.1. Classification (GTDB taxonomy): domain Bacteria; phylum Actinomycetota; class Actinomycetes; order Actinomycetales; family Micrococcaceae; genus Rothia. The sequence goes on from NZ_CALJRY010000317.1 coordinate 3,969, forward strand.
CACCGTCAACTCGGTGGGCAGCTCCTCCGATTGGCGCGTGCTCGCCGTGCCCATTGAGTCGAACGACTCTTCCGGGCTGACGGAAGCAGCATCCTTGCTTATTGCCATGCCGCTGAAACAAACGAACCAGGTGGTCGCCCTCGTGGGCGTGCTGACCTTCGCGTTTGGTTTGGCGACTCTCGCCTCCGCAATTGCGATGACCTGGGTGATTGTGACCCGCACCTTTGAGCCGCTGGCTCGCGTGGAGCAGACCGCCGCCAAGATCGCTGCCGGTGACCTCTCTCAGCGTATTGAGGACTACAACCCCAGCAACGAGATCGGTAACCTCGCGGTTTCGCTGAACACGATGCTCACCCAGATTGAAATGCTCTTCAAAGCCCGCGAGAAGAGCGAGGCGAAAATGCGCCGCTTCGTGGGCGACGCTTCGCATGAGTTGCGCACCCCGCTGGTCAGTATTCGAGGCTACTCGGAGCTGTACCGTCAGGGTGCTCTGCCCACCGATGAGGCTGTTGCTACCGCGATGAGCCGCATCGAATCGGAGTCCAAGCGTATGGGTCAGCTCGTGGAAGACCTGCTGACCCTGGCGCGTATTGATGAGCGCCGCGAATCCAAGCTGGCGCCCTTCGACCTGTTCAACCTGGCGGTGGACGCTAGTAACGACGCCTACGCTACGGCACCCGATCGTGCAGTGTCCCTGGTGGGTCTGAATGAAGAGGTGGCGCCGACCTCCGCAACCGTGCTCGGTGACGAATCACGTCTGCGTCAGGTCGTGGCGAACCTGCTGACCAACGCCATGCGCTACACCCCCGACGGCTCCCCCCTGGAGATTGCGGTGGGCGTGCGCGAAGAGGTTCCCGGCTTCCCGCTATCCGTACTGGAGGTGCGCGACCACGGCCCCGGTATTCACGGTGAGGACCGCGAGCGCGTCTTCGAGCGTTTCTACCGCACCGATACTTCACGTTCGCGTGAGACTGGTGGTACGGGCCTGGGTCTGTCTATTGTGGCTGCAATTATTGAACAGCACGAGGGCAGGATTCACATTGAAGAGACCGATGGTGGCGGTGCTACCTTCGTGATTTCTTTGCCGTTCTATCCGCCGCCCGTCTCGGACGATCAGCTGATGAACTAACACTGACGCATAAACCCCCGGATTGTAGAACTTGGGTGTTCTACGGTTCGGGGGTTTGCTGTATGCGTGGGCAGGCAGGAAAAAAGCAGATGGGGCGCGGCTGTGCGCGTCATGGCGGCGTCATTTTCGGGCGGGTTTTCGATTTTTTCGAGATGGTGGAGTGAATCTGGCGGGTTTATCCACAGATTTGCTGAATTGTGATTTTTTGGCTCATTTGATGCATTTTGAAAGATATAGTGATAACAAGCTTCCGGTCAGGAACTCAACCCTTCCAGAGATCCAAACCCCAAGCGCCACCACGGGGCAGTTGCCCCACCCATCTCACATATCTCAAAGGAGAAAAACCATGGCACAGTTCAATGTCGATTCCGAAGTCATCGCAGCCAAGAGCGCACAGGCACGATCCTACGTCGCATCCATCACCGCGGACGTCAACGGTATGACCGCATCCCTGCACGATCTGCAGAGCTCCTGGACCGGCTCCGCATCCACTAATTTCCAGGGCGTGCTGGACCAGTGGCACGCAACCCAGCGCCAGGTCGAAGCATCCATCACCCAGATCAACGAGGCACTCACCCGCGCAGGCGTGAACTACGCAGACACCGAGCAGGCTAACGCCTCCATGTTCGTCGGCTAAGGGGTCAGGGCTACAGAGCGGTATCTCAGGCCCACCCGCAGGCAGGCGGCAGACCGGGCGGTTTAAAGGTCCCGGCCGCACGGCATATCGCCTGCCAGAATCGCCAGAAGGCGGCGAACATCTATTGAGAAAAACCCCGCCGCATCCTCGCAAGTAAGGATGCGGCGGGGTTTTATTGCGCGGAGATTTTGAGGGCTCAAGAGCCCGTAAATTAGGCGCTGAGCGTTAGGAGCTGAACCTTATGAGGCGGGGGTCTCCTGGCGGAAACGCAGACGCCACAGGCCGCGCTCAGCGTCGTAATGCCAGATGCTCGAACGGCTCACGCGGCCGCGCGCGGTCGCAACCGCCGCCATGACCAGCACACTAGAAGAATCCAGCACCTGCACGCCCTGCTTGAGCGGGGCACCCTGCTGGGTGAAGGCACGTTCGCGGTACTGCAGCACCGAGGAGCGGGACACCGACTTGCCGGTGGCGGTCACCCACACCAGACGCTCGTGCAGCATGGATTCCAGCTGCGCCGCCTCCATGACGGAACCGCGGCTTTCGAGCAGTTGCTCTGCGGCGGCGGCTTCCTCGGGGTTCACTACGGGGACAGCAGGGGCGGCGGGCACGGGTTCAGAAGGCTGAGTATGCGCAACGGGCTGAGCGGGCTGAGCCGGAGCATCCTGAACGGGCTCTACCGCCTGCTCTTCAACGCGCGCTTCTGCTTGTTCTTCCGTCTCGCCCAGCAGTTCCGCCGGGTCAACGTCGTTCGGATCGAGGCCCGCGAACTCTTCCAGCCCGGTCAGGTCATCCTCTTCTTCCGCCTGCGCGGCACCGGCTGCCTGCTGAGCGGTCTCCTGCTGGCGCGCCAGTGCCTTTGCGTCACGCTCGGCGGCGCGCTCCGCCGCGAGCGCCAGCTGCTCCTTGCGGGTGCGGACCGCCTCCGGGTCGGGGGCGTTTACCGCGGAGGCGGGGCGCAGCAGACCGGACAGGCGCAGGCTCTCCACGCCGCGCTGGGCGTTCTCAATCTCGGCTGCGGTGAATTCCTGCACGGGCAGGTGGGCGTCCGCAGAAGGCTCAGAGGATGCCAGTTCAGAGGGTACCGGCTCAGAGAGGGCAGCGTCAGAGAGCGAGGGCTCAGCCACCGGAGCGTTCACAATCGGAGCCTCAACAGCCGGGGCCTCAACAGCCGCAGTAGCGGGTTCAGCAGAGGCACCAAAGCCGGGACCGTGCGCGGGTTCGCGCCCCTCCCGATAGGCGCGCGCAGCACCGTTCGCCAGGGAGTCCGCCTTCTCGTTGAGCTCGTGACCCGCGTGGCCCTTCACCCAAATAAACTCGTAGTCGCGGCCGGTCAGCGCCCGGTCCAGCGCCTCCAGCAGGTCGCGGTTGAGCACGGGCTTACCGTCAGACTTCTTCCAGCCCTTCTTCTTCCAGCCGGGCATCCACTTGGTCAGGGAGTTAATGACATACTGGCTATCGCAGTACACGCGCAGCTTCGCCTCCGGGCGGGATGCGGTCGCCTCGAACAGGTCTAGGACGGCCTTGAGCTCACCCATGTTGTTGGTGCCGTGCGCCCAGCCGCCGCTCGCCCAGTGGTCGTCGTCGATATACCATGCCCAGCCCGCCGGTCCGGGGTTGCCCAGCGCCGAGCCGTCTGCGGCGGCAATGATTTCTTGCGTGCTGTTCACGGTACCTTCTTTCTGCGCCACCCCTCTATTGTGCGGGCGGCTGTCCGTAATGATGTCTGTGATGACTTTACCGCACCGGCGGCGAGGGTGCGTAGCGCGCGGTCACAGCTGTGGATAACCTCAAGCAGCCTCACAGCGCCATTTGCCGTAATGCCGGGCGGGTACACTAAACCTATGAGCTATTCTGCCCCCGAAACACCCAGCGCACAGCGCCCGGAGCGCCCTACCGCCCGTCCGAGCGAGCGCGTGCAGATTTTCGCTCTTCCCACTCGCACCATGTACGGTTCCCTGCGTTTTAGCTGGTTGAGCTACCTGGGTCTTGCCGAGCAGCAGCATGCGGCGCAGTTGCCGACCTCCACGGCGGCGGTCAGCTATCTGAGCACTCAGGCGCTCATGCGTGCCATGGCGGCGGCGCGTCTGGATGTGCCCTCCAGTGCCGCTTCTGAGATTGAGGTGGATCGTTCCTGCACCCTGTGCACCAGCGGTAAGAAGCACGGTAAGCCGCGTATTGCGGGCGTAAATTTCAATATGTCGCAGGTGAATCCGCTGGTGGTGGGTGCGTTTAGCCGTAACGCCTCGGCGGTGCTCGGCGTGGATGTTGAGACTCTGGATGCGCGCCTGTTCTCCGGTTTTGCGCGCCTGGCGCTCTCCAATGAAGAACGTACGTTCTATGAACGGGTGGCGCAGGAACGCCCCGCGCCTGTACTGCATCTGCTCTCGGTGGCGCTGTGGACCGCTAAGGAGGCGGTGCTCAAGGCGACCGGCCACGGCCTGAGCGTGGTGCCGTCCCTGGTCCGGGTGCAGCTCACCGATGAGCTGCTGGATGCGCTCGAATCTGCCATGAATGAGGAGGTCCCGGGTGACCTTCCGAACAGCAACGTTCCCGAGCCGACCGCCCTGCGTGTACTGACTCAGGATAGTTTGATCTCTCAAGCGACCTTTAGCGCGCCTCACGCCGGTGATCAGGGCGGTAATCAGAGCAGCGAGGCTATCGAGCGAAGCTTTAGCCTGCAGTGGGTACCCGTGGCACTGCCCGACGCGGAGAACCCCGAGCACGCGCAGAAGATGCTCATCGCCCTGGCGGTGGAGAACCCGACCGGGGGTGAGCCTGAGGGTGAGTACGGGGGTGAGCCAGCGCAGGTTGAGA
>NZ_CALJRY010000318.1 GCF_937976295.1 uncultured Rothia sp.
GTTGATCCCCGCCTGGCACGCGATGCCGAAGGCACCGCCAAGATGGCTCGTGAACTCTACGAGCGCGTGGGCCGCGAAAACGTCATGATCAAGATCCCCGCAACCCAGGAAGGTCTGCGCCCCATCGCAGAGACCCTGGCTGCTGGCATCAGCGTGAACGTGACCCTGATCTTCTCCCTGACCCGCTACCGCGAGGTCATCAACGCCTACATGCTCGGCCTGGAGCAGGCGCTGGAGAACGGCAAGGACCTGTCCACCATCCACTCGGTCGCATCCTTCTTCGTCTCCCGCGTAGACACCGAAATCGATGCACGCCTCGAAGCTGCCGGCGGCGACGCTGTACAGCTCAAGGGCAAGGCAGGCCTGGCAAACGCACGCCTCGCCTACGAGGTGTTCGAGGAAATGTTCTCCTCCGAGCGTTGGGCACGCTTGGAAGCACACGGCGCGAACGTACAGCGCCCGCTGTGGGCATCCACCGGCGTGAAGGATCCCTCGCTGCCGGACACCCTGTACGTCACCGGCCTGGTCGCACCCAACACCGTGAACACCATGCCCGAGGCAACCCTGAACGCTGTTGCTGACCACGGTGAGATTACCGGCAACACCATCGTGCCGAACTACTCCGAGTCCAACAAGGTTCTGGACGCTATCTCCGTTCATGTCTCCTACCCGGAGGTCGTGGAGAAGCTCGAGGTTGAGGGCCTGTCCAAGTTCGACGTCTCCTGGGAAGAACTGCTGCAGACCGTCCGCGAGGCACTCGAGCAGGCTAAGTAGCCGCACAGTAGCCGCGCCCCAGTAGCCGCCGAGATATAGCGCGGCACTAAACGCTGTCGGTGTGCACCGCCCGATGTGCGCCGCGGCACCCCTACCCAATCCGCCGGGGTTCCCGCCAGAGCTTCACTGCTCGGGGAATCCCGGCGGGTTAGGTGCCCCTCATATCATTCCGTCAAAACCGGTACAATACAGGGTACACACCTTCCAAAATGCGGCATCGCCTCCGCGCGAATAAGGTACGAACCGCGCGCCGCACGAACCAACCAAGGCAATCAAAGGAATATATTGTGACTAACGGTCATGAATCGAATCCCCTCAGGGACACTCGCGACCGCCGCATTACCCGCATTGCGGGGCCGTCCGCGCTCGTCTTCTTTGGCGTGACCGGCGACCTGGCCCGCAAGAAGCTGCTTCCGGCAGTGTACGACCTCATGAACCGCGGTTTGCTCCCGCCGAGCTTCGGCCTCGTCGGCTTCGGCCGCCGCCCCTGGAGCGATGACGACTTCCGCGCCTACGTGCGTGAATCTGTTGAGGCAAACGCCCGCACCCCCTTCCGCGAGGACGTGTGGAACCAGTTCCAGCAGGGCATGCGATTCGTCGTGGGTGCCTTCGACGACGACGCAGCCTATGAACAGCTCAAGAGCACCCTCGCCGAACTCGACGAGCGTGGCGCCCACGGCAACCACGCCTTCTACCTGTCCATCCCGCCGAAGGCATTCGAGCAGGTTCTCACCAAGCTCGCCGAACACGACCTCGCATCCCGCGATAACGACACCGTCAACCCCGTCGACGGTTGGCGCCGCGTGGTTATTGAGAAGCCTTTCGGTCACAACCTTGAGAGCGCCCGCGAGCTGAACTCCATCGTGGAGGCGGTCTTCCCGCCCGACGCCGTGTTCCGCATCGACCACTACCTGGGCAAGGAAACCGTGCAGAACATCCTGGCGATGCGTTTCTCCAACCAGATGTTCGAGCCGCTCTGGAACTCCAACTACGTTGACCACGTCCAGATCACCATGGCCGAAGACATCGGCATCGGCTCCCGTGCAGGCTACTACGACGGCGTGGGTGCAGCCCGCGACGTCATCCAGAACCACCTGCTGCAGCTGCTCGCCCTCACCGCCATGGAGGAGCCCCTCAGCCTCGACGCCAAGCACCTGCGCGCCGAGAAGGCTAAGGTCCTCGAAGCAGTCCGCATTGACGATTTGCCGAATTCCTTCGCGATTGGCCAGTACGCCGCAGGCTACCAGGGCGGCGAGCACGTCAACGGCTTCTTCGACGAAAACGACATCCCCGCAGACTCCCGCACCGAAACTTTCGCTGCGCTGAAAGTCTCCATCGCAAACCGCCGCTGGGAAGGCACCCCCTTCTACCTGCGCGCCGGCAAGCGCCTGGGCCGCCGAGTCACCGAAATCGCCGTCATCTTCAAGAAGTCCTCCGACCGTCTCTTCGGCGAACGTGAAAACCCGCAGGTCGGCCAGAACGCCGTCGTCATCCGCGTGCAGCCCGACGAAGGCATGACCATCCGATTCTCCGCGAAGGTGCCCGGCACCCAGATGGAAATCCGCGACGTCAACATGGACTTCGGCTACGGCCACTCCTTCACCGAAGAGTCCCCCGAAGCGTACGAACGCCTCATCCTGGACGTTCTGCTCGGTGAGCCGCCGCTGTTCCCCCGCCACGAAGAAGTTGAGCTCTCCTGGAAGATCCTCGACCCCTTCGAAGAATACTGGGAAGAAAACCGCATTAAGCCTGAACCCTACGAGTCCGGTTCGTGGGGTCCGCGTTCGGCACACGAGATGCTCGAACGCGACAACCGCGCTTGGAGGCGCCCGTGATCTCGCACCTGCACAACACCACCGTTTCCGCCATCAACAAGGAACTGAGCCAGCTGCGCGCCAACAACGGCAGCCTCAGCAGCGGACGCGTGCTCACCCTCGTGGTCCTCGCCGAAAAGGGCCACTCCCGCGAGGCCATGCGCGCGGCAATTCGTGCATCCCACGAGCACCCGAGCCGCGTCATCGTGCACATTTCGCATGACCCGCTCGACCCCGACCAGCTGGATGCAGAAATCCACCTCGGCGGCGACACCGGCGCGTCCGAGATGCTTGTTCTGCGCGGCTGGGGTAGCGCATCCCGCCCGACCGAGGCGCTGATTTCCGGTCTGCTGCTGCCGGACTCCCCGATTGTGGTCTGGTGGCCGCACTCGGTGCCGGAGAACCCCGCACAGCACTCCATCGGTCGTATCGCTCAGCGTCGCATCACCGACTCTGCGCGCGCAGAAGACCCGAAGGAAGCTCTCAAGCACCTTGCCGAGGTGTACCGCGCCGGCGACACCGACCTGGCGTGGACCCGCCTCACCCTGTGGCGCACCCAGCTGGCTGCGCTCCTGGAGCAGGTGCCTTCCTCCCCCGTGCGCCGCGTGGTTGTGTGGGGTTCGAGCAAGTCCCCGTCCGTGGTTCTGCTCGGTACCTGGCTCGGTTGGAAGCTCAATGCACCCGTGCACCTGGCGACCATCGGTGCGGCAAACCGCGGCCTGTACCGCGTCAGCATTGAGCGTGAAGACGGTTCCGTGACCATGTTCCGCCCCGGTATTTCTGTGGCGACCGTTTCCACCCCGTACGCGCCCGATCAGCAGATTGCTCTGCCGGTGCGTACCCTCGCCGAGTGCATCTCTGAGGAGCTGCGCCGCCTCGACCCGGACGACACCTACGGTGACGTGCTGAAGCAGGCGCTGCGCACCGTAACCCTCGTGGACGATACCTGCCAGCCTGAAGACATGCTGGATCTCGAAGAATACCCGGAGGTTTTCGATGCCTAAGATTCAGAACATGGGCGCATCCACCCCCACCCTGGTGGCGCACCCGACCCGCGAGGCTCTCGCCGCGGACGCGGTGACCCGCATCCTCGACATCATTGAGCACGTGCTCTCTGAACGCACGATTGCCCACATTTCGCTGACCGGCGGCACGATGGGTATCGCCACCTTGAAGGCGTGGGCTGAGAACGAGCGCGTGAAGGATATCGACTGGTCCCGCGTGCACTTCTGGTTCTCCGATGAGCGTTACGTGCCCGAGCGTAGCCCCGAACGCAATGACGGTCAGGCTATTGAGGCGCTGCTCGCTCCCCTGCTTTCGCACGGCCTGGTTGTGGGCAATGTGCACCGCATGGGTCCGTCCGATATTTTCACCGGCCTTGAGGCAGCTGCCGAGCACTACGCTTTCGAGATGCGCGACTACGCCGGTTCCGCGCCGGCTGTGAGCGTGCAGATGCCTGAGGGCGCAACCGAACTGCCGCTGGCTGGCGGTCACGGTGGCGGCGCAGGTCACGAGCACGGCGGCTCCGGCGGCTGTGGTTGCGGTGGCGGCGGTTGCGGTTCTTCCGCACCCGAGCAGTCCATCGAAGAGACCACTTTGGAAGACTTCGACGCTGAGGCTGCTGAGCCCGCAGGTGGTTGCGGATGCGGCGGCGGAGGCTGCGGTGGTGGCGGTGGTGGCCAGTGGCCCGCACCGGTCTTTGACATCACCCTGCTGGGCATGGGCCCGGACGGTCACATCGCTTCTCTGTTCCCGGGCCGCAAGCAGGTTCTGCTGGGTACCGGTCTGCCGGAGGACCCGGTTGAGGGCGGTAAGGCTGTGACCGTGATGGTTTCTGATTCGCCGAAGCCGCCGGCTGAGCGCGTGTCGGTGACCCTGCCGATTATCAATAATTCGCGTCACGTGTTCTTCCTCATCACCGGTGAGGATAAGCAGGATGCGACCAGCCGCCTTCTGGCTGGCGCGAAGCTGGACGCTGAGGACCTGAACGCTCAGCTGCTGCTGGAAACCCCGGCGGTGGGTGCGCGCGGTAAGAAGCAGACCCTGATTTTTGCAACCGAGGAGTCGCTGGCTCCTGAGAACCGCCCGTAAGGTTCCGGTTCTGAACTGCACCAAGATAAAGAGTGGAGCCCCGGATAGTTCCGACTGTCCGGGGCTTTTCTCTATGGTTTTAAAACACCCCGAAATGGTACTAGGAGTGGTACTATAAAGTATGCCGAGTCACACTCTCCCCCGCCACGAACTCTACACCTACCGCGTCGAGTGGTCTGAAGACGACCAGGAATTTGTCGGAACCGTTGCCGAATTCCCCAGCCTCTCATACCTGGCCCCGACCTCAACCGAAGCATTCGCAGGTATCCGAGAAGTCGTCGCCGACACCCTCGAAATTCTTGAAGAAGACGGCCGCGAGGCACCCGAACCGTTCTCTCTGCGTTCCTTCTCAGGACGATTCAACTTGCGTGTTTCACCGCAATTGCATCGTCGTCTGGTTCAGCAGGCAGCGCTTTCTCACCAGAGCCTGAACCAGTACGTGAGCCAACAGCTCGAAGCAGTCGTCTAAGTAAGCCAGTACATCTTCATCATCCAACGAAGATTCCAAAATGTTATGACATGACAAAGAGTGGAGCCCCGGATAGTTTCGACTATCCGGGGCTCCACTCTTTGCTACGCTCGCCTACTGCACGCCTACTTTTCAGCAGCGGCAGGATTCTGCGACTGCTGTTCCTGGGGCTCCTCCGCCTCGTCCTCGAAGCCCACGTACAGTGCCGCCAGCGACGGAACCGTCGCCTCCAGCACCTCCTGCGCCTCCTCGGGGCTCGCCGCAAACTTCGCGCCGGTCAGCTGCAGGTACTCGCGCACCGTCATGGGCTGCGCCCAGTCGAAGTGCTCACGCACAGCGGTAATGTTCGCGCCTGACTGTAGCACGTTAATGCCGCGGGCAAGACCGATATCCGTCACCTTCACGATGGCGTCGGTCTCCTCCGGGATGTCGTACGGGTCGCGGTTCTGCAGGTCCACGATGAACGGCAGCACGCCGCGGCTCTCAGCGCGTAGGGCGAACTTGGTGTGCACCTGGCTCACCTCGTGCACCTCGCCCACACCCACGGCGGGCACCATCATGAAGCCCGCCTGCAGGTCGTTCACCGCATCCAAGGTGCGCGCCTCCCCAAAGCCGGAGTACAACTGCACCACCGGCACGAGGTAGCACACCTCCGCCTTGAGCGCCTTGCGAGCCTCAATATCGATGTACTCCCAGGCGCCGCCGGTACCGTCGGTAATGTCACCGGAGTGGTGCGCGTAAATGGCGCCCTGGCTGTTCTTCGCGGTCTGCGACCAGTAGCTGATCTTGTCCATGTAGTTGCCTTCGGCGTCAAACATCATCAGCGACAGGTCAATGTCCACGCCCTCATCCCAGAAGCAGAAGAGGCGGATCACGCCGGTGGGCGACAGGTGCACCGTCGAGGTGTTGTAGCGGCCCATGCTGTCCAGGGAGGGGCGGGCGCTGCGGGTGTTCAGCGGCATAACCATATCGCCCACCTCCTCGGGCAGGTAGATGCTGGTCTCGGCAAGACGGCCGGACAGGCCAATCTCGACCAGACGCTCCAGCAGGTCCAGCACCGCCGGGCTGTACTCGCGCGCCGGAATCATGGTGGCGATGCCGGTCTTGGACAGGTTCATGCGCTGCGGGGCGGCAGGTTGGCCCTTCTGCGCGGAAGCCGCACGGCGCTCTTCGCGCTGGCTCGCGGTAGCTTCGGAGCCGACCGGAATGGACGGCAGCGGGTTCTCCGGGCTAGAATTAGCGCCAAAGAACGAGCCCAGCGGGTTCGGGATACCCGCGTTCTGCATGAGGTTCTGAACCCTCGCGACGCCCTCCGGGTTACGGCGCGCGTACTCAGCGAGCTCCCGGTCCTCCTGCACCGCCACCGGGTTGGCGGGGCGCTCCTTCGGCGGATTCGTGAGCGCGTTACGCTGCAGGGTCACCAGGTTGCGGATCTGCACCAGGATGGGTGCGGAAACGCGCGGCGCCACGGCGGCAAACGCGTCGAAGATGACCTGCTGACCGGGGCTCGGGGCGGTGTCAATACCGTAGCGGGGCGCCTCGAACGCGGTCAGGGCGCGCACCAGCTGGCGCGCAAACACGCCGGGGCGTGTGGAGAGCAGACGCGCCACGTTCTGCGCATCCTTAGTTGCGTAGGCGCGGTCTACCAGCGACTCGAAGCTGTACACCTCACCGCGGTACAGGTCGTCAGCCCAGCGGCTCAGCGCGGTCAGCGACGGGTAGTCGCCGGGGTGAACCGCCTTGACGAGGCGCTTGTACATTTCGGCGGCGGGTGCGCTGTCGTAGCGGGCACCGACCGGGTCGGCATCAATAATGCGGTTGAGCAGGTGCGCGATGCGGGTGCGTTCGCTACGGCGCAGCTTCAGGCGCGGCGCGATGCTCAGGCTCAGATCCCCCACCGTGCCGTTGAAACGCAGACGAGAGTAGGCGGCGGCGAGGGCGAGCGCCTCCTTCATGGTGCGCAGACGCTCAGCGTCTTCGGGGTGCAGGCAGGCGGCGATGAACACGCGGTTCTCGCGGCTGGTGTTCTCCGGGCGAGCACCCGGCAGAGCGTCATGCTGGGCGAGGAAACGGCGCAACGCCACAAGGTCGCGCTGGTCGGTCTGGTTGTACGCCTGCTGCTGACCGAGCAGCTGCTGGTAGAGGGCGCCCGCCATAATCAGGGCGTTCTGCACGCCGCTGACCATCTGCAGGGGTCGGCGGTTGCGTTCCATCGCCGCAAAGTTGGTGCGGCTCATCGGCTGCTGCCATTCGTAGGGCACGTAGTTCTCGGGCAGGCCGCCGAGGATGCGCTCGGTGCCGTCCGGGTTGTAGTACGGGTTGGAGAGGTAGTGCATGATCTGCTCGGTGTAGCGCTGCTCGTCGGTGAGCGTCAGGGCGCGCAGATCAAAGTCGCGGCGGAACACACGGCCGGGGCGGTACCCGTATTCGTAGGACCAGATGGTCGCGAACAGGGCGAATTCGTTGGCGCTGGCGTTCAGCGCCTGGGCGAGGGACTCAGGGCTGAGGGTCAGACCGCAATTGCTCAGGACGGATACTCGCCCCAGGTCGGTGTCGAATGCGCCGGAGTGGTGCAGCTCGTTAATGCTCGAGTAGTTCGAGCGGTAGTAGGGGCCGTACAGGTCGGTGAAGACGTACACGCCGAAGCGGCGCATCAGGATGAGGCGCACGAGGGGGCTGAGGCCCTCGGGCGCTTCGCCGTGAAGGTAGGCGGATTCGTTGAGGTAGGGTGATTCTTGCAGGTAGGGGGATGCGTCGTAGGGAGTGGTCACGGGTCGTCCTTTCCGTTGGTCTCACCCGGCTATCACCGTCGATGGTGTGTCTATGTTCTTATCGTAGCGGCGTGGGCGCGAGTTGTCGCTGGGTTTGGTCATCGGCGACCTGCGGGGCGGACGTTAAAAGAAAAATGGCGGGAAGCGAAGAATCCGACAAATATAAGAAAAAGATATTTCAGAAAGTAGGACTCTTCATGATCCGCCATTACTTATAGAGTACTCCCGCCCCGCGACGGTGGTCAAGCCGTTTCGTCACCGAAGCAGATAATGATTTTAAAAGAAATATACTTGAATGTTTGCTAAAAGATTAGAAAATTATGTACCCCCTTTAGACTTCAAGCACCCCCTAGAAAGGAAAACCTCAAATTGTCCTACAAATTTCTACTTTTCGACCTCGACCACACTCTTCTTGATTTTGATGCTGCTGAGGATGTGGCTTTGACGCAACTTCTAAAAGAAGAAGGGGTTGCAGATATTCAGGCTTATAAAGACTATTACGTTCCTATGAACAAGGCTCTATGGAAGGACTTGGAGCAAAAGAAAATTAGTAAACAAGAGCTGGTTAACACGCGCTTTTCTCGTTTATTTGCTCATTTTGGAC
>NZ_CALJRY010000319.1 GCF_937976295.1 uncultured Rothia sp.
TGAGTTCTTCTTCGGCGCGGTTGAGCGCTTCGGGTGCGCCTTCGATGGCGAAGGGGCCTGCGTAGACTACGCCGTCCAAATCGGTGAGGAGGGCATCGTAGCGGGATAGGAGTGCGTTCGTGGTCATAGAGTGTTCCTCTCGGGTCTCTGGCGGTTGTCGCTATTAATCGTACCTGTTAGACACTCTAACGGTGGTGCCTTCGGGCGATTATGTGGAAAACCGCTGGACGCTCTCCCCCGCTTGGGTGTGGCGTCCAGCGGTTTTACGCTGACACTTGGGTCAAGTATTCAGATTTTTTAGATTCTTTGCAGTCTTATTCTGCGGAGGTTTCTTCCGCCTCACCAGTCTTAGGCGCTTCGGTCTTCTCGTCCTCAGCTACCTGAGCTTCGCTTGCTTCCTCTTCTGCGGAAGCTTCAGCGGCTTCTTCAGTTGCTTCTGCGGTCTCAGTGAGTTCTACGGACTTCTCTTCCTTTTCGAAGAGGCCTGCTTCACCGAAGATGTCGAAAATTTCAGGTTCTGCGAAGTTGCCCTGGCCCAGTGCTGCTTCTGCCATGAAGGCGAGGCGTGCCCAGCGTTCTGCTTCCTGGTTGCGGCCAGCGTTAGCCAGCGCGTCGGAGTATGCGCTGAACAGGCGGGGGCTGTACTCGAAGGCACGCTTGGGGTTCAGCTGAGGAATCTGCAGTGCTACAACAGCCTCAGACTTCTTGCCCTGATCGCTGAGGATGCCAGATTCAACGATGGCGAGCTCTACGCGCACGTTGGCGGGCAGTTCTTCCTTCTTGAATTCTGCAATCATTTCCATTGCCTTGGGCAGGCGGCCGAGCGCACGTTCGCAGTCCACCAGCAGTGCCAGGTGGTCTACGGAGCCGCTAATACGGCGGTGGGTACGCAGTTCGCGCAGTGCCAGTTCGAAGTCTTCTGCCACGTATGCGGCGACGCCAACAGCTTCGCGTACTGCGGCAATACGGCCTGCACTGCGGGATGCGGCTACGGCGTGTTCCAGCGCGAATTCGGGGTCGATGTCGAGGTAGCGACCTGCCATGGCGAGGTGCTTTGCGACGGTTTCTGCGTTGCGCGGTTCCAGGGCGCGCAACTGACGGAAGGTTGCGCCGTCCAGCTCGCGGCCGGTGATGTCGTCGTCAATTTCCGGTGCCTTGGGCTTTGCGGGGCGGTAGCCCGCACGGCCACCGATGCTGCGTACTTCTTCGCGAGGTGCTTCGGCCTCGGGCCCGTTGGAGCGAGGTGCCTTGGGCCGGGAGTCGGAGCGACGGCCGTCGAACTTCTTGCCTCCGCGGTCGTTACGCTTGAAACCGCCCTTGCCGCCAAAGTTCTTGCCGCCCTTCTTGGAGCGGAAGTCCTTTCCTCCGCTGTTCTTGCGGTGCTGGCGGGGGCCGGAGCCGTTAGACTCGTGACGGGGGGTCTCAGACATGAATCTCCTTGGGAGGTATCCGCCAGTGTGGGCGGGTAGGGTATGCAGTCGATTCGGGCGAACCGCTGCCTGAGGCATCAACTCTATGAGGGGTGCTTTAGATACACCCGCTAATGCCTAAACATAAGCCATACCATTCTAGTATAGAGAGCACCTTCCGTGCACCCGTTCTGATGGGATGTTAAAGACAAGTGGGGAGGCCGTTAGACCTCCCCAAACAAAAATAGCCCCGGCGAAGCCGGGGCTATTGAATAATAAAGCGGCGATGACCTACTCTCCCACACCCACAAAAGTGCAGTACCATCGGCGCAAAGAGCCTTAGCTTCTGGGTTCGGAATGGAACCAGGCGTTTCCCTCTTGCTATAATCACCGCAAACCTACGGGATTGTTATCCAAAAACCATACAGTGAACGCAAACACAACACATTTCTCGAAAAAGTAAGCCTTCGGCCTATTAGTACCAGTCAACTCCACGAGTCTTCAGTCCCCGCTTCCATACCCGGCCTATCAACCTCATCATCTATAAGGAGCCTCACACACCAAAAGTGCCAGGAAATCTCATCTCGAAACAGGCTTCCCGCTTAGATGCTTTCAGCGGTTATCCCTCCCGAACGTAGCCAATCAGCCATGCACCTGGCGGTACAA
>NZ_CALJRY010000320.1 GCF_937976295.1 uncultured Rothia sp.
AGGCTCCTGACTTCTTGAGCCTTCGTTATTTCTAAATTCTCCTCGTGAAGTATCTGTTGACATAGACACTTCGCAATTTCTATAAAGGAACCACCATGCAGAATGGACGCGCAGGACGCCTGCACCCCGCCGTCGGCACTGCCCGCCGCCACCTCGCCGCCGCCCTCGAAAAGCTCCTCGGCGCCGGAAGCATCAAAGCCACCGGACGCTCCCGCACCGCCTCCACCCCGGACACCGCCGACCTGCCCCTGCTCCTGGTCGCCTGCAGCGGCGGCCCCGACTCCCTCGCGCTGGCAGCCATTGCCGCGCACTTCGCCCGCCGCGGCGACGTACGCGTAGGCGCCATCATCGTCGACCACGGCCTACAAGAAAACTCCGCCGCGGTTGCCGCGCAGACCGCGCAGACCCTCACCGACCTGGGGCTTCACCCCGTCATTACCGAAAAAGTGCAGGTTCCCGCCGGCAACATGGGCCCCGAAATGGCGGCACGCACCGCCCGCTACAGCGCCTTCACGAAAGCCGCCGAAGCCACCGCCGCCCGCGCCGTACTGCTCGGCCACACCCTCGACGACCAGGCAGAAACCGTGCTGCTCGGCCTAAGCCGCGGCTCCGGCACGCGCTCCCTGGCAGGCATGCCGCCCGTGCGCGTCGAAGAGGGCGTCACCTACCTGCGGCCCTTCCTCGGCCTGCGCCGCGCCGATATGCTCGACATCTGCGACGCCGAAACCCTCACCCCCTGGATCGACCCGACCAACACCGACCAGTCCCTCATGCGTGCCCGCATCCGCCACAGCGTGCTGCCCTACCTGGAGGAGCACCTCGGCGGAGACGTCGCCCGCTCCCTGGCGCGCACCGCCTCCGTAGCTGGCCCCGATGCCGAATACCTCGACGAACAGGCGCAGGCAGCCTACAAGCAGGCGCTCCTACCCGCCGGAACCGCCGTGCGCGGCATCGACCGTGAAGACGCCGTGCTGCTGGACCATGCCGTGCTGTTGGATCGCGCGCAGGTGGCGGCGCTGCATCCGGCGCTTCGTTTGCGTGTGCTTGCGGCCGCCTGCAAAGCCGCCGGGGGAGAGAACCCCGGCTTCGAGCGACTGCAGGCGCTGGACTCTTTCACCGCCGAATATGCGGTAGCTGGACCCGTTCAGATGCCCGGTCACGTGAGCGCGTACCGTCGCCGCAAAATTGTGCACCCGGCAACCGGTGAACGCCTGGACGTGCTCGTATTAGTGCCAACTCGACCCTAACTAGGTGCCCGCGAAGCATCCTCAGCACACACTATCTGCGCGGTGAGGTGCGCCGCGGCGCCGTTTTAAGCCATACTTAAGGCGAACACCATCCACATTATCCGCCGTGGGAAGGCATGAAACCCCGCAACCGGGGCCCCGGCGGAGGCGCAGAGCGTCTAAAGATACGAAGGAATACATCGTGCAGGCTATCGACGTGCAGGACGATATTAAGAACGTTCTCTTCAGCAAGGAAGAGATTAACGCGAAGGTCGCCGAACTGGCGGCGCGCATCGACGAAGACTACGCCGGTAAGGACGTGCTGTTGGTGGGTGTTCTCAAGGGCGCCATCATGATCATGGCTGACCTTTCCCGCGCTCTCAAGGGCCACTACACCATGGACTGGATGGCTGTTTCCTCGTACGGTTCCGGCACCAAGTCCTCCGGTGTTGTGCGTATCCTCAAGGACCTGGACACCGACCTGGTGGGCCGCAACGTCCTGATCGTTGAAGACATCATCGACTCCGGTCTGACCCTGGCATGGCTGCAGCAGAACCTGATTTCTCGCGGCGCAGCTTCCGTTGAGATTTGCACCCTGCTGCGCAAGCCCAAGGTCGTCAAGGCTGACGTTGAGGTCAAGTACGTCGGCTGGGACATCGAGCCCGAGTTCGTTGTTGGTTACGGCCTGGACTTCGCTGAAAAGTACCGCAACCTGGATTGCGTCGCAACCCTGCACCCGCACGTTTACTCCTAAGCCTTTCACCTCAGCAACCATGCTGTAGGTGGTGACGCCCCGCCTCCTCACGCTTGTGGGGGAGCGGGGCGTCGCTGTACCCGGAGGTGGATGTGCCCGGCAAAGAAAATGCACTTTCACCCCCGCCGAGTGCTACAACCCTTTAGCCCGCAGGTGAAATAGAGAAGCCCAGTACCTAGCCGCTCGCCGGGGTAAGGTACATTTAAGGTTGCATCGTTGGGTGTTCCGGCTGGCATGCCGCACCCCAACGGGTTACAGCCGCAACGTAAGGACAAAGCATTGGCGCAAACCCCCAATACTCCGCAGAAAGGCTCGGAGGGCTTCCTGAAGAAGCTGATTAACGGCCCCTGGTTCTGGCCGGGCGCAGCTCTCGTAATCATGCTGGGTTTCCTCATGGCCTCATTCTTCACTCAGCCCTCACGTCAGGTGGACACCAACGTGGGTCTTCAGATGCTCAACGACCACCAGGTCAAGAGCGCAAAGATCTACGACGGCGACCAGCGCGTCGAGCTACAGCTTAAAGAAGACTACAAGAAGGGCAACGACAACTACGGTAAGTCGGTGCACTTCTACTACGTGCAGCCCCGCGGCGACGAAGTTGTTAAGGCAACGGAATCCGCCGAGCTGGAAAGCTACACGGACCAGCCGGTTGAGCACAGCTTCCTGGGCTCTCTGGTGTCCCTGCTGTTGCCGATTCTGCTCTTTGGTGTGCTCTTCTGGTTCCTGATGGGACGAGTCGGAGGCGGCTCATCCGTCATGAGCTTCTCCAAGTCCCGCGCGAAGAAATTCACCAAGGACAAGCCGGAAGTGCGCTTCAGCGACGTCGCCGGCGTGGACGAGGCGCTCGCCGAACTGGAAGAAGTCCGCGAGTTCCTGGCTGAACCCGAAAAGTTCACCCGCCTGGGTGCAAAGATCCCCAAGGGCGTGCTGCTGTACGGCCCTCCCGGCACCGGTAAGACCCTGCTCG
>NZ_CALJRY010000321.1 GCF_937976295.1 uncultured Rothia sp.
GATGAGCTTATCGAGATTTGTACCCGTATTTTCCGTGAGCCGAAGTGGGCTCGTCAGATTCGTGAAGCCGGTCAGAAGCGTACTTTGGCCGAGCACACTTTCGATCAGCGTGTAAAGATTTTGGAGCAGCTATGGGCCTAAACCTTTCTAAGATTGTGACCAAGATGCCGAGTGTGCGTTGGCACATGGCAGACCTGCTGGGTAAGACCCTGTACTCGCGGGCGTTCGGCTCTTTCGGCTCGGGCACTGTTCTTGTTCGTCCCCTGCGCATGGTCGGTGTAGAGAACATCTACCTCGGCGACCAGATTGCAATCTACGAGGATGCGTGGATTGCCTCTGAAGCTGGCGGTATTCTGCGTATTGGTTCCGGTACCTACGTTGGTCACCGTAGCCATATTCACGCCTTGTCGAATGTGACTATTGGTAAGGACTGTGTCTTTGCCGATAATGTGATGGTCAATTCTGGCGAGCACCCTCTGGACTCTCTGCACGATGTGCAGCCCGGTGGTGACATCGTGATTGGTGATCGCGTTTTCCTCGGTCAGAATGTGTCTGTGCTCGGTGGTGTCACCATTGGAGATGGCGCTGTGATTGGTGCTGGGGCTGTGGTCACCCGCGATATTCCGGCTAATGCCGTGGCTGTGGGTATCCCGGCTACCGTTATTCGAGTCCGTTCGGGGGAGAAGCAGGATGCTTAAGTACCCTCTGGATTTGGACGCCTGGCAGGCATGGCAGAGGCGTCAGAAGAAGCTGAAGTGGGCAAAATACAAGCTGAATTCACTTCTTGACTCCGCACGTTCTCGGACCGTTGCGGAGGAGTCCGTGCGCGGTCTTCTGTACACTCGCGGTGCTAAGCCTCGAGTGCTGATCGTTATGGATTCGTTCTCTCCGACGAACCGCAACGCAATCTTGGAGCCTCTCAAGCATCTGGACGCTATCGATGTTGCCCTGTGGGTTCCTGAGGATGCTAGCGAGTACCTGGACGGACAGTACGCCAGCGCGCGCTACTCTCGCAAGGACTGGTCTGAACAGGAAATCTCCGGCGACGAGCTGAAGAGCCTCTTACCGGATATTCGTATTGTTCTTTCTGCCGCACAGTTCCTTGGACGCGGTGCAGCCGCCTACGAGTTCTCTCGTGCAATCGGTGCTGAGTACTGGATGGTTCAGCACGGTCTGCTGGTGCCTCAGGCGCCGCCACTGCCGGTCGGATGCACCCTGCTGGCTTTCAGCGAGGCTGACGCAGAATTTTGGGTATCGGGTCGCCGCGATGTCACCACTCACGCGGTGGGTTCGCAGCTGCTCTACCTTGCGGCGCAGAAGGCAGCCGGTGCTGAAACGCAGAAGCAGAACGACCTGGAACCGATCTTCCTGGGCCAGATGCACGGCGCGGAACTGCCGCGCGCATCCTTCGCGTACGCTTCCCACTCCTTCTTGAAGAAGTTCGGCGGTGTTTACCGCCCGCACCCGAGCGAGAAGGATAAGTTGTCGGTGCTGACCCACCAGCTGTGGGAGAAGGAAGGCATCCGCATTGACCGCTCCGGAACCCCGCTGAACGAGGTTCCGAACC
>NZ_CALJRY010000322.1 GCF_937976295.1 uncultured Rothia sp.
TGCACCTAACGGTGCGGCAGCTTAGTGACCCTCAGCTGCGAAACGGTCGATAGCCTCCTGGACCATCTTCTCAGCAGCAGCCAGGTCTTCCCAGCCCTCGCCCTTAACCCACTTGCCGGGCTCCAGGTCCTTGTAACGCTCGAAGAAGTGCTGAATCTCAGCCTTCAGCTGCTCGGGAACATCAGCCAGGGACTTGATGTGGTCGTAGCGCTTGTCGGTGGGAACGCACAGAACCTTAGCGTCGCCGCCAGCCTCATCGGTCATGTTGAACACAGCAACCGGGCGGGACTCAACCAGCACGCCGGGAACAACGTCAACGTCCAGGATCAGCATTGCGTCCAGCGGGTCGCCGTCCTCACCCAGGGTGTTCTCGAAGTAGCCGTAAGCGGTGGGGTACTGCATGGAGGTGAACAGCACGCGGTCCAGGCGCAGGCGGCCGGTCTCGTGGTCCACTTCGTACTTCACGCGGGAGCCGCGGGGAATTTCAATAGTGACGTCGAGTTCCATCGGAACCTTCTTTCTCGTGAGTTAGAGTCACTTTCGCGGCGACTTCGGCGCGCAAGGTGCGAAAGTTAGGTGTTGAACTCACCCATTGTAACCCGTTCGCGCACACCGAAACCGCGTATTCGGCGCCAAAACCAGCGTAAATTCGATAGGCACCCCATCCGCCCGCTATGCTCAAAAGATGCCTTCCAACAAGCACAACACCCAGACCACCACCCTCACCCGCCGCGCCGCCCTCACCCTCGGCGGCATGTTCCTCCTCACCGCCTGCGGATCCGCCGCAACCGAACAAAAACGCCCCGAAGGCTCCGCAAGCCCCACCGGTAGCGCGACCGGCAGCGCGACCGGCACCGCCGAGGTGACCGCCTCCGCAACCCCGAGCGCCACTCCGAGCCCGGCCCTCGCCCCCGCGCTGCCCGAAGCGGAACAGGAGCAGCTACGCAACGCCCTCACCGCACTCTTCGCGGACGGCACCTACCCGCAGTACAGCCTGCTCGTCACCGGCATGGACGGCAACCTGCCCAGCATCAAGGCGACCACCGCACCCGCCGACCTGTACGCCGCCAACGCCGACACCGCGCGCGTGCCCGCCTCCACCTTTAAGGTGCTGACCCTGTTCGCGCTCAACCACTACGCAAACCTGCAGGCGCGCCTGCGCACCCGCGTCACCCGCGACACCGCCGGACTGTACCTCATGGCGGGCGGCGACACCCTACTCGGTGCGGGCGCCTCCAACCCGAAGCAGATTGTGGGACGCGCAGGCCTGACCACCCTCGCCGAACAGACCGTGAAGGCGCTGAACGAGGGCGAAAAGCCGACCGCGGCGCTACCTGTCTACCTGGACGGCACCTTCTTTAGCGGCCCCAGCGTGAACCCCGGCTGGGATGACGCGGACGTGGCATCCGGCCAGATCACCCCCATTCACCCGATCGCGCTCGAATCGCACACGGTGCCGGGCAAATCGACCGCAAGCAACCCGGTACGCCCCGATGATGCGGCGGTTGCCGCCCAGCAGGCGTTCGTGGATGCGCTCAACACCGCCGGTAAGGAGTCCGGCCTGAGCTTCACCCTCGCAGAGCGCCGCACCGCCCCCGCGGAAGCGGTCGAAATCGCCGCGGTCGAGTCTGCGACCCTGCTGGAGCAGGCGCAGCACATGATGCTCGAATCCGACAACGCCCTGGCTGAGGTGCTTGGCCGTTGCGCCGCCATCGCCGCAGGCAAGGAAGGTAGCGGCGAAGCGGCGCAGCAAACCGTGCGTCAGGCGCTCGTGGATGCCGGCGCGAACATTGAAAACCTGGTGCAGGCGGACGTGTGCGGCATGTCGCTGACGGACCGCGTGACCACCCGAACCCTCGTGCAGGTTATTGCGCTCATGAACGCCGACGAGCACGCCGAGCAACTCATGAGCACCTTCCCGGTGGCGGGCGTGAGCGGCACCCTGACCGACCGTTTTGGTGCGGCGAACGCCGTGCACGCGCGCACTTTTGTGCAGGCGAAGACCGGCACCCTGTACACGGTGTCTTCGCTGTGCGGTGTGGCGACCCGACCCGACGGCACCCGCCTGATTTT
>NZ_CALJRY010000323.1 GCF_937976295.1 uncultured Rothia sp.
CCCTTGCAACAGAAAAATACTATACGCGAGTTTTTGTGGTTCACGCAAGTTGGTTTAGGGTGAGCCTGGACACATTGTTTGGGTGGGGTGTATGGGACACTAGTGTGTGTACTGTGTTGTGTACTGTGTGGGGCGCATCCGCGCCCTTCCCCTGTTTATTGTTTTGAGGAGTATTGATGAGTGTTCGTCTTGAGCCGGGTGTTCCGGCGCCTGCTTTTACCCTTGCTGATGCGTCGGGTGTGGAGCATAGCCTGAGTGATTATGCGGGTAGCAAGGTGATTTTGTATTTTTATCCGAAGGCGTCGACTCCGGGTTGCACTAAGGAGGCGTGCGATTTCCGCGATAATTTGGCGTCGTTGAAGTCGTTGGGTTATGTGGTGCTGGGTGTTTCTCCGGATTCGCCGGCGGCTATTGCGCGTTTTGCGGAGAAGGAGTCGTTGACGTTCCCGTTGCTGTCTGATGCTGATCATGCGGTGGCTGAGGCGTATGGTGCGTGGGGTGAGAAGAAGAATTACGGCAGGGTGTATGAGGGCCTGATTCGTTCGACGTTTGTGATTGATGAGCAGGGTGTTATTTCTGTGGCTCAGTACAATGTGCGTGCGACGGGTCATGTGGCGAAGTTGCGTCGTGATTTGGGTATTGATCCGAAGTAGGGTCGTGCTTTCTGTGTTTGGGTAGCGCGAGTGGCGGCGGCTCTGTGCAGCGGCTCTGTGTGGGGTCGCTGTGCGGCGTGTTTGCGGGCTTTTTGCCCTATGGTGGTTGCTTTTAAAGCTTGGAGAACCTTGGTTCCTGGTGTACACTAATTTTTTGTTGCCTCAGACGCATGCATCTTCGGGTGTGGGGTGACGCTACGCGCGAGTGGTGAAATTGGCAGACACGCAGGATTTAGGTTCCTGTGCCTTATGGCGTGGGGGTTCAAGTCCCCCCTCGCGCACACACATTTACATTGGCCCCGCCGTCACGGTTTTCGTGGCGGCGGGTTCTCTTGTATGTGCCTTGCCCTTGTATGTGCCTTGCCGGGGTGGGTGTGTCTCGCCCGGCTTGGTGTTGAACCGCTATCCTGAGAGATAAGCATCCGCGACGGAAGAGAGGACCCTCCCGTGCAGCATCAGCCTTATGCATCGTCAGCTGTTGGCACTTCTGATGCGCTGCTGCGAGCTACTGCTGGCTCGAGTGGCTTGAGTCGACGCGCCGTTTTGCGTTTTGGCGCGCTTTTTAGTGCTGGTTTGGCGCTTTCTGCGTGTTCTGGTCAGTCTTCTGCTGGTTCTTCGGCGAGTGCGTCGTCTGCTGATGCACGTCGTGTGTTTCGTTTTGCGCAGGGTGCGGCGCCGTTGGGTTTGGATCCGGCGTTGTTTCCTGTGGCGAGTACGTATCAGGTGACGGCGCAGGTTTTGCAGACGTTGTTGGTGGCGAATCATTACACGGGTGATCCTGAGGTTCAGGATTCTTTGTGTTCTGAGTGGACGGTTTCTGATGACCGTTTGACGCATACGTTTGTGTTGCGTGAGACGCATTTTAGTAGTGGCGTTGCGTTGACTGCGGATGCTGTGGTGCAGAATTTCCAGAGGTGGCAGGCGTTGGCTACGGGTGAGGGTACTGCTGCTTTGGCGGTGCCTGCTCAGCCGTTGTTTGCGTGGGGTTTTGGTGTGCCGAAGCCGGGTTCTATTGATCCTTCGGCGGTGGAGCCTGCGCCTGTTCAGGCGTCTCCGTCGGGTGCCGCTACTCCGAGCGCTTCCGCTACTGCTTCTGAGACTGCTACCCCGAGCGCATCCCCATCGGCTTCTGCGAGCGCTTCTGATGCCGCGAATCCGGGCGATACGAAGCCCGCGCAGAATGCTTCTTTACCGCATACTGTGCAGTCTTTCTTGCCGCTGGTTTCCTCGGTGGTGGCGAAGGATAACTCTGTGGTGGTGACACTGTCGCGTCCTTCGTTGGCGTTCCCGCGTATTTTGGCGCAGCACGCGTTCGGTATTATTGATCCTTCGCTTTTTGGTGCTGATCAGAAGCTGACGGGCAATCCGGTGGGTACGGGTGCGTTCCGTGTGGACTCGTTTGAGGACGGCACGGTGCGTCTGCTGAAGAATACTCATTTTGCTGGTCAGGCACCTGAGCTGGATGAGATTCAGATTTTGACCCTCACGTCGTCGGATAAGCGTTATTTTGCGCTGATGGAGGGTCATATTGATGCGTGTGATCAGGTGAATTCTTCTGATTTGGGTCAGTTGGCGCGTGATGGTTTTCAGACTCCGGCTCGTGACCCGTTCTCGCTGGTGTATTTGGGTTTGAATACGGCGCATCCGGTGTTGAGGAACATTTCGGTGCGTCGCGCTATTTCGCATGCGGTGGATCGTGGCGCGTTGCGCCAGTATTACCCGCAGGGTACGTCGGAAGCGCAGACGCTGATTTCGCCGTCGTTCCGCATTAAGACTGATGATGCGAAGGAATACACGGACCGCAATCAGGATATGGCGCGCTCGCTGTTGGCGACGGCTGGGTACGACAATCAGGTGATTGAGTGCTACTACCCTGCTGATGTTTCTCTGCCGTGGATGGATACTCCGCAGAAGGTGTATTCGGAGATGGTGGCTTCGCTGATTGAGGTGGGCCTGAATATTAAGCCGGTGCCTCTGCCGTGGGCTGAGTATTTCGAGAAGAGCCGTGAGGTTTCTTCGGAGCGCGGTATTACGCTGGCTGGTTTCTACGGCATGTACCGTGACCCGTATGCGTTCTTTGGTCCGGTGTTGGCACAGTTGATTGCTGAGCATCAGGTGCGTTCGTTGATTACGAATGCGCCCTCGGATATGACGACGGGTTTGACGAAGAAGAATTCTGATGTTCCGTCTTCTCGCGGTGCGGATTCGAATGTGCAGATTTCTGCGACTCCGAGCCCGCAGCCGAGTTATTCACCGGATCCGTTGACTCCGGAGGAGGAGGCTTCGGCTTCTGCTTCGCCGAGTCCTTCGGCAACTCCTTCGCCGTCACCTACTGCTGTGGCGGTGGCGCCGTCACCTCGTTTTACTGAGATTATGGAGGCGATTCGCACCGCTGATTCTGCCGATTCGGTGGATTCGCAGCGTGATTTGTACGCGAAGGTTGTGTCTCAGTTGGGTCAGTTTATGCCGGCGGTTCCGTTGCTGCATGTGACGTCTAAGGTGGCGGTGAGCCGTGAGGTTCAGGGCTATCAGACGGAGCAGAATGCGATTGAGCTGTTCGGTAGGTTGCGTAAGTCGTAACCTGTATATTTGATGGTTTGGTGAGGGGCGCATCCCGGTTGGGGTGCGCCCCTTTTCGCTACCTCGGGGGGCTTCGAGGCTTTCAGTGGAGCTTTCGGGAGCCGGTGCATGGTTGCTTCTGGGGGCATTGCTGAGACTGCTTTTGGGTTGTTGGCGGCGGGTGTAGCAAATGCACGCGGTTACAGGTCTTTTCGACCCTAAGAGATTTATTGATATGAACTGCAACACTCTCTCTCGTTTTGTGGATTCTGGCTATGCCAACCCCGCTAAAAGGAGTAGGCTAGATGATGTACCCCACATTCACTGTGCCCAGGCCGGGCACCCGCACCCTAAGGGAGAATTCAGTGGTAGCACGTACTGAACGAACCGACGTCGTCCTGGTCGGCGGCGGCATCATGAGCGCCACCCTCGGTGTGTTCCTCAAGGAACTCGAACCGAGCTGGAACATCGTCCTGCTCGAACGCCTCGATAAGGCCGCTCAGGAATCCTCCAACCCCTGGAACAACGCAGGTACCGGCCACTCGGCACTGTGCGAACTCAACTACGCCCCCGCTGGCCCCGACGGCACCGTCTCGGCTGCTAAGGCGCTGAACATCAACGAGCAGTTCCAGGTTTCCCGCCAGTTCTGGGCATCCCTGGTTGAAGAGAAGATTCTGGACAACACCGACTTCATCAACCCGGTCCCCCACATGTCCCTGGTCTTCGGTGAAGACCACTCCAAGTACCTGGCTGCACGCTACGATTCCTTCCGCAAGGAGAAGCTCTTCGAGCGCATGGAATTCTCCACCGAGCGGGAGAAGATTGCCGAGTGGGCACCGCTGACCGTCAACGGCCGCAAGGGCAACGAGCCGATTGCCGCAACTTGGTCCCCCGAAGGTACCGACGTTGACTTCGGCGCCCTCACCCAGCAGATGATTGACCACCTGCAGACCAAGGGTGTTGAGGTTCGCTACGGCTACCAGGTCACCAACCTGAACCGCGAATCCAACGGCTCCTGGACCGTTGATGCCGTCAACCGCATCAACAAGGAAGAGCCGCTGACCATCAACGCGAAGTTCGTCTTCCTCGGTGCCGGTGGCGGCGCCCTGCACCTGCTGCAGAAGTCCGGCATTGAAGAGGGTAAGGGCTACGGCGGCTTCCCCGTCTCCGGCCTGTTCCTGCGCAACACCCACGAGGCAACCGCAAACCAGCACAACGCTAAGGTGTACGGTCAGGCTTCGGTGGGCGCACCTCCCATGTCTGTGCCCCACCTGGACACCCGCTACGTGGACGGCAAGCGCGCTCTCATGTTCGGCCCCTACGCTGGTTTCAAGACGAACTTCTTGAAGCAGGGTTCCCTGCTGGATCTGCCGCTGTCCCTGCGCCCGCACAACATCTACCCGATGACCCGTGCAGGCATCGACAACCTCTCCCTGGTCAAGTACCTGCTCTCCGAGCTGGTCAAGGACAAGAACGCACGCCTCGAGTCGCTGTACCAGTACTACCCCGAGGCTAACGGCGGCGAGTGGGAGCTCATCGAGGCCGGCCAGCGCGTCCAGATTATGAAGAAGGACGCGAAGAAGGGCGGCATCCTGCAGTTCGGTACCGAGGTTGTTTCTGCAGCTGACGGCTCCATTGCGGCTCTGCTGGGCGCATCCCCCGGTGCTTCTACTGCGGCTCCGATTATGCTGAACCTGCTGGCTAAGTGCTTCCCCTCCAAGATTGCCGGTTGGGAGCCTCGCCTGAAGGAGCTCATCCCCGGTTACGGCGTGAAGCTCAACGATAACCACGACCTGGCTGATGAGCTGATGGCTCACACCGCTAAGGTTCTGGGTATTCACAACTAGTTTTCAGTTAGTTGAAAACAGTATCTGACAAGGCTTTTTGAGGCTTTTCGGGGTGGTGACCCTCTCTAGCTGACCAACAGATAAACTATCTGCACTCGCAGAAAAATACGGGAGGGTCCGAAAACCCTATAATGTCACCGCAGGGGCGGGAAGGACAGCTCATTGTTCTCCCCGCCCCTTCTGCACGCCCGTACTCTCTCAACCGAGCGAGCAGGCAGTCACATGTGTACATCTTCACCACTCATTCAAGGAGCCCCATTGGCTGCACACACCAGCCCTTCCGTGGACACCTCAGCAACTGAGTCACCGGCAGGAGCTCGCCGCGGACTCTTCTCACGCAAACAGAAGCCCGCACTTCCCAAGTATGTCAGCGTTAAACTACGCGACTTCCCCAAAGGCAGCATCCTCTACATTCTGCGCCGCACCCTCTTCAGGTTCACCGCCAACGGCGGCACCGACATGGCGGCGGCCCTCACCTACTTCACTGTGCTGTCCATCTTCCCGGCGCTACTGGCCATCGTCTCCCTGCTCGGTATTTTTGGTCAGGGCGAAGACAGCGCCAACGCCATCCTCGCTTTCCTAAAGGACAACGCACCCACCCAGATGTACGGCATTCTGGAAGACCCGATTAGGCAGCTCACCAGCGGTCATGGCGCAGGCCTGGCGCTGCTGGCCGGTATCCTCAGCGCCCTCTGGTCCGCCTCCGGGTACACCGGCTCCTTCGGCCGCGCGCTCAACCGCGTCTACGGCGTGCGTGAAGGCCGACCCGGCTGGATGCTCAAGCCCATCAACGTGCTCGTCACCACTGTGCTCATCATCCTGGCTGTGCTCATGATTCTGATGATGTTGCTGGGCGTAACCGTCCTCGATTTGATTGGCCAGTACGTACCCGAAACCGTCAATATGGAGCTCATCAAGCTCGTCTGGCTCAACGGCCGTTGGGTGCTGATTCTGTTCATGGCCATCGGCCTGATCACCCTGCTCTACGCCGCCACCCCGAACGTACGCCGGTTCAAGGCGTGGAAGCTCTCCGCCGGTGCGACGCTGGCACTGGCCGGTATGGGTCTGGGCGCTTTCGGGTT
The DNA here is from genome assembly GCF_937976295.1 of uncultured Rothia sp. Taxonomy (GTDB): domain Bacteria; phylum Actinomycetota; class Actinomycetes; order Actinomycetales; family Micrococcaceae; genus Rothia. Next base: position 6,142 of record NZ_CALJRY010000323.1, read on the forward strand.
CACCCTCTACGCCAATAATTTCAGCAAGTACAACGCCACCTACGGCCTCATTGGTGGTGTGATTGTGATGCTGCTGTTCATCTGGATTATGAACAATATGCTCCTCTTCGGCGCGCACCTGGACGCCGAAATCATGCTCATGCGCCAAATCATTGCCGGCGACGACGACGACGGTCACCTGAAGATTCAGCCTCGTCACACGTCCGCTTCCCGTGCGCTGAAGGCACGCCAGGAGCAGCTCATGTCTGCAGGACGCGAACTGCAGCAGCAGGCGGCAGGCCAGGGCATGTTCCCCAAGCCGAAGGGCCCCTCCATTGCGGCTCGCGTGCAGAAGGCGGTGGACACCAGCACCACCAGCATTCGCACTCTCATTGCCGACGGTAAGGAACGTATCGAAAACGGCAAGGAGCAGCAGAAGCAGACGAAGGAGAGCGCGAAGGCGGAAGCTACCGAACCCGAGGCAACGGCTGAATCTCAGCAGGAGGCACTCTTCGACCTGAGCACCGATACCGGTGCGGCACAGAAGAACTAAACGGCAGCTCAGCTGAGCGCATATCGCCTCAACCGTTCAAGGGCGTGGGACAGAAACCCTGCGCTGGTCACTAAGATAGACATATGACCAGTGCAGATTTCTCTCCCGCGCCCTTTGCCGTACCCAATGCTGTTGTACCCGGCACGACCCTGCCCAACCTCGAGTACACCCTCTACCAGCCGCAGCAGCTCACAAGCCGCGTCCCCGCCCTCATGATTCACGGCTTCGCCACCCGCGGCGAACAGCTCTACGGCGGCACCGGCTGGATCCGCCAATACCTGCGCGCCGGATACCCCGTGCTGATCATTGACCTGCCCTACCACACGGACGAATACCTCAAAGACCCGCAGTTCACGGTTGATTGCAAACTCCCCGCCCATACGCAGGTGATAAACGGTGAAATCCCGTTTGATTCGGTGCACTCTGTTGATGCGGCGGGTCAGCCGCTGACCCCCATGCACCTGTTCACCAACCTGCTCGGCCAGCTGTTGCGCGCCGTCGCCGCCGAGAACGACCTCGGTGTTGAGCTGGAGCCCCGCGCACACGTGATTGGCTTCTCCTTCGGCGCCCGCGTCGGCTGGGAACTCGCCCTCACACACCCGGAGGCGGTCGCATCCCTCACCCTGGGCGGCCTGCCCCTGCACGACCACCTCATCACCCTGCGCGCCATGCTCGAAGCGCACGAGGGGACCAGCGCCTCCGCGAGCGCAGAAACGCCCGCGGCGGACTCCACCGACGAGGCGATCGCCTCCTTCACCTCGATCATTGACGGCTCCCCCATTCAGCCCGACGCGCTGCTGAAGTTCGTGCGGATTCCCTTCGGCCCGTTCTTCGACGTGCCCGCCCTGCGTGCCGGATCCCCAAATCTGCCGGCGGGTGACCCTGGCGCGCATCCGCGCGTCCCCATTGCGGTGGTGCTCGGCGATGCGGACACCATCGCCGCCGACGGTGCGGAACTCTACGACATGGTGCGCGGCAACAACCCGCTCAACCGTTTCATCTCCCTGCCCGGCCGCGACCACGTGAACGCACTGACCTCGGGCGCGTTCCGACGCGGTGCGCTCGCCTTCGCCGCCGAGGTAGATACGGCAACGTCATAAAACGTCAAATTCGCGTAGGCGCTTCACTATCGGCTTTATCGTGCGTTAGGTATGCCTTTGCTCGTAGAATGGGAACGTATCAAAAAACCTTTATCTGCGGTTGAACCTCAACCGCAATCCCCAAGCAAAGGAACAGCATGCACAAGGTTAAGGCCGTCGTAGCCCTCACTCAGGACGCCCCCGTCACCGTCACCACCATCAACGTACCCGACCCCGGCAAGGGCGAAGCACTCGTCAAGGTCCTCACCTGCGGTGTCTGCCAGACCGACCACCACTACGTCACCGGCGGCGTCGGCCAGGACTTCCCCTACCTGCTCGGCCACGAGTCCGCAGGTATCGTCGAGGCTGTCGGCGATGACGTCACCGACATCGCCCCCGGCGACCTGGTCATCCTCAACTGGCGTGCCGTCTGCGGCGAGTGCCGCGCATGCCGCAAGGGCCAGCCGCAGTACTGCTTCGCAACCCACAACGCAACCCAGAAGATGACCCTCGAGGACGGCACCGAGCTCACCCCCGCACTGGGTATCGGCTCCTTCGCGGAGAAGACCCTCGTCGCAGCCGGCCAGTGCACCAAGATCACCGCTGACATCAGCCCCGAACAGTACGCAGCCATCGGTCTGCTCGGCTGCGGCGTCACCGCAGGTCTGGGCGCCGTGCTGAACACCGGTGAGCTCAAGCGCGGCGAGTCCGTCGCAGTCATCGGTTGCGGCGGCGTCGGCACCGCATCAATCGCAGGCGCACAGCTCGGTGGCGCAACCACCATCATCGCCGTTGACATCGACGAAGAGAAGCTGGCACGCGCACGCGAGCACGGCGCAACCCACACCGTGAACTCCTCCAAGGTCGACCCCGTCGAGGCCATTAAGGAACTCACCGGCGGCTTCGGCGCAGACCTCGTCATCGACGCTGTCGGCATCGCCCCCACCTTCAAGCAGGCCTTCGAAGCACGCGACCTGGCTGGCCGCGTCGTCCTCGTCGGCGTGCCCGCACCCGGCACCACCTGGGACATCCCGCTGGACGAGGTCTTCGGCCGCGGCGGCTCCATCAAGAGCGCATGGTACGGCGACACTCTGCCCTCCCGCGACTTCCCCGAATTCGTGGACCAGTACCTGCTCGGCCGCCTCGACCTGGACGGCTTCGTCTCCGAGCGCATCGGCCTCGAAGACGTCAACGAAGCATTCGAAACCATGAAGACCGGCCGCGTGCTGCGCTCGGTCGTGGAACTCTAGGAGCGTAGCGTGAGCGAACGCATTGAACGAGTCGTCACCTCCGGCACCTTCTCGCTGGACGGCGGCTGCTGGGACGTCGACAACAACGTCTGGATTGTCGGCAATGACTCCTCCGTGATCATCATTGACCCCGCCCACGACGTCGACAAGATTTCCCGCATCGTCGCAGGCCGCACCGTGGAGAAGATTCTGCTGACCCATGCCCACGACGACCACATCCGCAGCGCCAAGGAGGCGGCAGAACGCTTCGGCGCACCCGTCTACCTGAACCCCGCGGACCGTGTGCTCTGGGAAATGGTGTACCCCTCCTGGGACTTCGACCACGAGCTCGCTGACGGCGACGTGCTGCGCATCGGCGACACCGAGCTGAAGGTCCTCGCCACCCCCGGCCACTCCCCCGGCTCCGTGTGCTTCTACGCACCCACCCTCAGCTGGGAGAACAGCGAAGGCGTCGTCTTCTCCGGCGACACCCTCTTCAACGGCGGCCCCGGCGCCACCGGACGCTCCTACAGCGACTTCGACACCATCATCGAGTCGATCTCGACCCGCCTGCTGACCCTGCCCGAGTCCACCGCGGTCCTCACCGGCCACGGCGACAGCACCGGCATCGGCCTGGAAGCACCCGAACTTCCGGCATGGATCAAGCGCGGTCACTAAACCGGTAGCCTCACGCCGAGTCTCTTACGCTGAGGCTCAAGACAAACGCTGAGGCTCACGACAAACCGAGCACGGTACACAAAGGCGGATGCCCCACCACCCACAGAAGGTGGCGGGGCATCCGCCTTTAAACATGCGCTAACTACGTTCCAACTGATCCCAAGGAGTCAGCTTCTCCTCACGCTCCTCACGCCACAGGTAGCCGTACAAATGACCCAACGCAAAATACAGAGTCGCAATAATCACCGGAACCATAAACGCATTACGGTAATACGGAGCATCACCCATGTAGCCGCCCCACAT
>NZ_CALJRY010000324.1 GCF_937976295.1 uncultured Rothia sp.
CCTCAATCAGTGAGTGGGGTGCCCGCTTATTGCTAACACCTTACCTTGGGACATTATATATACATGCGCGTATGTGGGTTTTTATTTATGCAATACTTAAGGCATAACAACACGGCAAGTAGCCGGGTTCTTGATAGCTCAAGAACCAGCACCGAAAGGAACCAGCATGGACTCCACCCACATTCGCCTCTACCCCCTCGAAGCTGACCACGGCTTCCTCACCCTGAGCACCTCCCCCACTAACGACCCCGGCGCCCTACACCTTGGCGGGTGCATGGTCGGCGCACTCGAAGAGCTCGAAGACGAAGGCGTAAGCTTCGAAGAATGGCTCGAGGAAAGCTTCTACACCGGCGATGAAGACCTTCTCAGCAATCTCACCCGCTCCATTCTCTACGCCGCCTCCGAGGAAGAAGCGGTACGTACCTTCCTGCAAGAGCACGGATTCGACCTCCCCACCCTCCGCATTGCAGATTTGGCAGACGTGGACCCCACCGACGCATCCGGAATCCCGCCGCTGGTCAATGAAACCGATGAGGCAGTAGACCGCCTGTTTGAGCTCATTGACCTCTACATTGGACCCGCCGATGACGGCACGCTCGCCGTATGGCTCCGCCCGGGCGCTCGCCGCACGGTACACCTGCTTGCAGTGAACGACTCCGAGAGCCCCCGCTGGATTGTCCAGCCCTGGGACTGGGCGACGGAAGACTGGGCAGGGTACAGCGAGATTGAGGCACCCCTGAGCGCCGCGCCTGAGACCCTACAGGTCATCCCCCACGGCTCTACGGTGAAGACCCTGGGCGGCTTGCCTGTGCTGGGCACCCACAGCATCCTCAAAGACCAGAAAGCAATTTCTGAAGCCCTCGATGCCACCCGCCTGTACGGTGCACACCATTTCGTCTCCCCCGGCGTGTGGCACCTTGGAAGCGGCGAGAGGCACGGAATCGAGATGGACGCCCCGGTGGAGGTCTACGCCGCTAAGGTCTGGGCTCGCCCGTAGAGCACCC
>NZ_CALJRY010000325.1 GCF_937976295.1 uncultured Rothia sp.
ACCTCTCAGGATGCGTCTCAGGTGGCGCTTCTGCAGCGCACTATTGATACGGTCAACGAGGTTAATACGACGTTGACTAGCGCTAGTTCGCAGGTTGCTCAGGTGCGTCAGAGCCTGGATGATACGTCTGCGACTTTGGGTAAGGACACTGCCGAGCATCTGAAGACTCAGAATGAATCGTTGACGAAGACTATGCAGGGTCTACAGGCGAATATTGAGAGCCTGCAGAAGGATCTTTCTGAGGCTTCGCGTACTAATAACTCTCAGCTGATTTCTCAGTTGGAGCGTACTGTTTCTGCTCTTCACTCGATGTTGGGTGATACGACGGCGCGCCCCAATGTGTCTGTTTCGCATAGCGGCGGTCGTTGCGTCGTGAATCGTGAGGAGGGTGCGAATAGCCGTAGCGTGTACGGTAATTTGGTTCAGCTGTCTGCTGTTCTGAATGCGTATGCGGAGGCAAGTTCGGATTGTCAGCAGGATCTTACGGCTTCGATTCGTGAGATTGTTGGCCCGGAGCACCCGACCGCTGAGACTTGCTCTTCTAACGGTTCGGTGACCTGTGCCCTGTTTGGTGCGTCGGTGACGGTGCAGAGTTCTTTGATTGCGCTGGTTACTACCGGTGAGAAGATTGTGGATCACCTGCAGCCGGAATATTTGAAGGGTGCGAACAACAACTATTCGGCGTTGAAGCGTCAGATGGATGAGCTTGTTGAGCAGGTGGAGAAGGACCCGTCTTCTCTTGATGGTGATGCTGTGCGTTCTTTGAGTGAGAAGGTTAGTGCGGCTCGTCAGAGTGTGAATCAGATGAAGGAAACGTCGAGTCGTCTGATTGAGAGCATCAAGAACGTTCATTCTCGTGCGGCTTCTGCTCGTGCGGAGCTGGTGGATGGTTCTGGTTCTATGAGTGCTCAGAATAAGGAACTGGCGGAGCAGCTTTGTGCTCTGTCTACTGAGCGTGGCGGTTCTCTGTCTGCTGAGCAGGTTGAGCATCTGCGTGGATACCTGACGGCTTCTTCTTGTGGTGGCGCGGCTTCGCCGTCTGCTGCCCCGTCCTCTGAGGCTCCTAGCCCTGCACCGTCTGAATCTGCTTCTGAGGCTCCTTCTGAGGAGCCGTCGAAGAAGGTTGAGGCTCCTTCCGCCGCTCCCTCTTCTGAGGCGCCTTCCGCTGAGCCTACTGCTACGGAAGGTAATACTCGCGTCATTACGGTGGAGAACGCGAACGAGCGTACCTACACGTCGAACACCCCGGCAGCACGTACTCCGATGGATCAGCGTATTGCTGCCGCGGTAGCTGCGTGGGATGAGGTTCTTGCCGCTACTTCGATGGATGACCCCAAGGAGGGTCTGGCTCGCGACGCCAAGGACCTTAACGATGCCGTGAACGCGGTAGATGGTGCCCTGGGCGAGGTTGAGAAGACCCTGAACGATGCCGCAAACGCACAGAACCCGGATGCGGAGAAGAAGGAAGAACCTGCTGATGAAGCTAAGGTTTCTCTGCGTGACCGTATCCATTCGGCTTCGGATGCCGTCAATGCTTTGGGTAAGAACCTTGAGGATATGACGAACATGCAGGCTGACCTCTCCACCGCTATTAAGGAAGCATTCAAGGACTCTGCCGATGAGACTCGTGAGAGCCTGACGAACATGATTAGCGAGGAGATTCGTAAGGTTTCGAGCGATGGTTCTTCTAGCGCTTCGGCTGCTAAGGAGGCGTTCTCTGCTTCGATTGCTGGCATTACTGATACCGCGAATACTGTGGTTCAGGTGGCTGGTGAATCCATCGAGGTTCAGCACAAGGATATGAATGATCGTATTGAGGGTCTGCGTCAGTCTCTGGATTCGGTGACTGAACGTTCTCTGGTTGCGCTGAACACCCGCGCTGAGAACGCTACCCGAGATTTGGCTGGTGCATCCGTTCAGCTGAATAACGACCTGTCGAAGCTCATGCTTGATTTGGGTGATAGCAACGCTGAGGGTGCTGGCCTCTTGGGCGCGCTCAAGAGCAATAGCGCGAAGGCTGGTGCGGCTGATTACCAGCTTGCTTTGGCGATGCAGAATGCTCAGGGTTACACGAACCTCCGTTCTGAGGATATTGCTGCTCTGCAGAAGCGTCAGGCGCAGTTCAAGGCATCACTGCAGCGTCTGCGTTCGCTGCCGACCTTCCATCTGTCGAATGCTGGCAGTGCAGAGGTGAAGACGGTGTACACCTTCCAGATTGGCGATTAGCCGTGGGGTTTTCCCCTCATTTGGGCTCTGATTCAGGTCCTCACCGCCGCGAGGGCAGGCGGCTCACTCAGCGCACCGTGGTGTGGTGTGTCAGTCTGTGTGTGCTGTTTAGCCTTGCGGTGGTGGGGATCTGGTATGGCGTGCGCGCTGTGACGCCTCAGCCTTTGCCGCTTGGTACGGGTACGAACCCTGCGTCTGCGGTGACGGTTCAGCAGGCTATTTCTCTTCCTGCGTCTGGTCGTGAGCCTGTTATTGGTGTTGTCGCTACTTTTGGTGATGATGCTGAGGGGTCTGCGTGGCGTCTGAATGCTCAGGGTGCCCGTGTTGCGCAGTACCGTCTGGCTCTGGGTAATTCTTCTGTGAAGGTTCTTTATGCGAACGATAAGGGAACGGAGCAGGGTGCCCGTGAGGCGGTAGAGAAGCTCTCGTCTGAGGGTGCTTTGGGTATTGTGCTTGTCTCTCGGGGTGAGCATCTTCGGGGTGCTACGGCTGCCGCTAAGGAACGCAATGTTGCGGTGATTGAGGCGTATGACCGGGTAGATGCTGGCGATGGGGTGTGGAGTTTTGCTCTGGACCCTGAGCAGGAGAAGCAGGTCTATACGGCTGCTATTCGTTCGCTTGCCGGTGTGTCTAGCACGGGTTCTTCGCAGCAGCTTGATGGTGTGCACACCATCCTGTTGGATGCGGGCGAGGGCTCTGCACCTGACCTTCCCTATACGAATCGCGTTCAGGTTTCTGCTGATGAAGACAGCATGAAGGACACTCTCAAGGAGCTGACGCGTCTTCTGGGGGACAAGTCTTCGGGCTCTTCTCCTGTTCTGGTTTTGACGGGTTCGGCGTCGACTCAGGCGAAGGTGCTTCGTTCTCTTCAGAGGGCGGGTATTACTTCTCCGGTGATTGCGGGTGAGGAAGCGTTGACGGAGCCTTTTATGCGTCTTCTTCTGGAGAACGGTGGTTCCCTGACCGACAATATTCGCGTTGTGGGGCGCATGCAGGCACGTGCTGCGGCGTTGAGTGCTGATGATGCCGGTCGTGCTTCTTCGGCATTTGTGTCAACGGTTGAGCGTATGAAGAACGATTCTTCGCTTAAGGATTTGTCAGGCGAACAGTCGTTCTCGAAATCGGCAGCGTGGGCGGATGCTCCCTCCCATAACGCACTCTTGGCTTTTGCGTATGCCACAAGCCAGGTTCGTGAATACACTCCTGAGGCAGTTCGACGGGTTCTAGGAACTCTCCGGCTGGACGCTAAAGATTCTACGGTCGCGTATCCGTTGGATTTTTCATCTTCTTACGCCGCCGGCGGGCAGGTGGGTCTTCTGTACCCGACCGCGGACGCTTCGATGATTCAGGGTGGGTCTTCCTCAACGGATGCGGTGAATCCGCCGGTGTGGATGCTTCGCACGTTCACCTCAGAATCTCGCGACTAGCTTTTCCGAGCAAAGCCTCATCCGTACAGAGCCAGCCCAACACACCCCGGCTTTCGGGGTTTCCCTCCTAGTCCGTTCACCAGCAGGGCTCACGATTTATCTATTTTGGAGAACACCTTATGCGCTTTTTCCTTGATCTTGAAGAGCATAACGGGAGCTATGAACTAGACTCCTGGCAGCCTGAGACGACCATCGCTGATCTCATCCAGGCGACCGGTGGCCCCTCCCTGCCCGCAGACGAGCCGCTGTATTGCGATAACCGCCCGGTGACGGCATCCTCCACCCTGGCAGAGGTCAAGCCGATGGAAGGTATGCGCATCTCTAGGGCACCACTCTCCTACCCTTCCCTGGTGCAGGGCTGGAGCGTCTGTTTGAGCGGCGGTTCGACGGTTACCCTGCCGCACCCTATCCCCTCTTCGCGTCCTCTGGTGGCGGGTCGTTCCCCGTACGCCGACATTGTGCTTCCCACGGCGAGCGCGTCGTGGGAGCATCTGCACCTGCAGGTGGTTCATGATGAGTCGACGAATACTCAGAAGGTGCGTATCACTGATCCGGGTTCTACGAACGGTAGTTTTGTGGACGGTCAGAAAATCCCTGAGGAGGGTCTGACTGTTTCTGAGAGCACAACTATCCATGTTGGTGATTGTATTCTGACCCTGCGGCCTGCTCCTCAGGAGAAGGCTGCGCCTCGCCCCGGTAGCGCCCCGAATGTGAGCGCGTCAGGTACTGCACCGTTTAACCGTCCGCCGCGTCAGGGCGCGTTGAGCGCCCCTGAGAAGGTGGAGGCGCCTACCCGCAAGAATGTCTCTGACCCGCCAAAGTTCAATATTGCGATGGCGGTGGGCCCGATTATTATGGCGGCGGCAATGGTCGCCATTATGCAGGAGATTCGTTACGCCCTTTTCGCGATGCTCAGCCCCATTCTGAGTATTGGCATGTGGGTGGAGCAGAAGCGTCGTCACGCTAAGGATAAGGTGAAGGAGCGTGTGCGTTTTGAGCAGGAAATGGAGAAGTTTAAGGAACGTATCGCTCTGAGTAACCGTGAGGAAATTGAGCGTCTTCACGACCTTGCCCCGGCACCGGATGCAGTTCTGCTGCGGGCGCTTCTTCCTGCGATGACGTTGTGGCGTCGCCGGAGCACCAGCCCTGACCTGTTGACTTTCCATGTGGGTACTGGGCATATTCATTGGGCTCCTGAGCTGACGAAGCCGAGTAATCCTGAGCCTGAGGTTCAGCATATTCTTGAGCACAATACCCTGTGGGATGCCCCGCTGGTTGCTGACCTGCGTGAGGGCGGTACTATCGGTATTGTGGGTTCGCGTGAGCAGTCTCTTGCCCTGGCACGTTGCCTAGTACTGCAGGCGGCGACCCATACGGGTCCTGCTGATATGACGATTGCGGTCTGCGCTGATTCGGCACGTTCGCAGGACTGGGTGTGGACGTCGTGGCTTCCGCATATGCATATGGCGCAGAACCAGCAGATGCGTTGGTTTGCTTCTGGTAAGGAGCAATCGGATCAGATGTTGCGTTCTCTTTACCATGATATTGAGTCTCTTCCGACCCGCGGCCTGTGCGTGGTCGTTGATTCGGATACCCTCACTGAGGGCCGTGAGTCGCCGGCACGCGACCTTTTGGCGTATGGCGATGAAGTGCGTCTGATGGCGAATAAGACTGCCGCTGCGGGCGCTCGCCGTGTTGCCGGTATTGTGTTGGCTTCTTCTGTTGATCGTCTTCCTGCGTCGTGTACTTCGGTCGTGGAGATTGGCGAGGAGGCTTCTATCACCTATTCGGAGCCTCGCCGCCGTTACACGGTGACTGATGGTGTGCTCGCCGGTGTGAGCGCTGAGGATGCTCTTCATGTGGCGCGTACTTTGGCGCATCATGAGGACCCTGAGCGTCTGCTGTTGGGTGGTGGTTTGCCGCAGCTGGTGAAGCTGCCTGAGCTGGTTGGTTTGCCGACCCCTCCGGGTGCTGAGGATATTGAGGCGTTTTGGTCGCAGGCTAATGGTTTTAGTACTGAGATTGGTGTGGGTGATTCTGGCGCGTTCACGCTGGACTTGGTGAAGGACGGCCCTCACGGTCTGGTGGGTGGTACCACTGGTTCGGGTAAGAGTGAGTTTTTGCGTTCGTTGGTGGCGGGTTTGGCTGCGCACCATGATCCGAGCCGTTTGAACTTTATTCTGGTTGACTTTAAGGGTGGTGCGGCGTTTAAGACGTGTGAGCGTCTGCCGCATACGATTGGTACTTTGAGCAACTTGGACGCTCAGCTGGCTCACCGCGCCATTGAGTCGTTGGAGGCGGAGATGGACCGTCGTCAGCGCCTGTTTGCGGCTGCTGGTGAGGGTGTGGACAACATTAAGGATTATTTGGCGACGAACCCGCCGGAGCCGATGCCTCGCCTGCTGCTGGTGATTGACGAGTTCGCGATGCTGGCGAAGGACTTCCCGGATGTCCTGTCGTCGCTGGTGAGCATTGGTGCGGTGGGTCGTACCCTGGGTGTGCACATGATCCTGGCGACTCAGCGTCCTGCCGGCGTGGTGAATGACGACATCCTGGCGAATACGAACTTGCGTGTGGCGTTGCGTGTGCAGAGCCGTGAGGATTCTTCGAACGTGATTGGTGTTCCGGATGCTTCGGAGATTTCGCGTTCGCAGATGGGCCGCGCCTATGTGAAGCTGGGTCAGAACGATATTTCGCCGGTGCAGACTGCCCTGGTAACGGGCCAGAGCGGCACTGAGGAGGTGACCTCTCTGGAGGTTCGTGCGACCGATAGTATCGGTATTCCTCGTTCGGAGCGTGCGCGTCCGAAGGTGTCGTCGAGTGATGCTAATGACCTGGATCTGCTGATTGATGCTGTTGTGGCAGCTCATGCGGCTCGTGGTGCGGTTGCTCCTCGTAAGGTGTGGCCTGAGCCGTTGGGTTCGTATGTTGATTTGGCTGATTTTGGTGTGCGTGGCTTCCCGGACCCGGATCTTCCCACTGTGGGTGGCGTCCGGGACGGTGTTCTGATGTGCACTTTGGGTGATGAGCCTGAGCTGCAGCGTCAGGTGCCTATGGGCTGGAATATTGAGATGAGCAACCTGCTGTTGGTGGGTGTTGCCGGTAGTGGTACGACTACAACGATTCAGTCTGTAGTGTTGGGTTTGGCTCAGCATTATTCGCCGGAGGACATCGATATTGTTCTGGTGGATATGGGCGCTGATGGCTTGTTGCCGTTGGGTTCTTTGCCGCATGTTGTTTCTGCTGTGGGTACCGGTCAGGGCGCTAGGGAGCGTCAGGCTCGTTTCTTGCGTTTTGTGAAGTCGGAGCTTGATGCTCGCCGTGCTGATGCGTCACGCCGTAAGCCGCTTTTCATTGTTTTGGATGGTTTTGCGACGCTGCGTGATGAGTTCTCTGACGCTGTGAGCATGGATTTGTTGGCGAATTTCTACCGCGTGTATGCGGATGGTCCTGCTGTTGGTATTCACTGCGTGGTGTCGACCAGCCGTGCGAAGAATATCCCGTCGCAGATTCTTGATGCTTCGTTGCAGACGTGGTTCTTCCAGCTGAGCGATGTCCACGATTATTCCTCGCATGGTATTCGCGGTACGAATGTTCCGGCTGCGGTTCCTGGGCGTTGTGTTGACCCGAAGCGTCTGCGTCAGATGCAGGTGGCTACTCCCGCTGTTGGCGTGGAGGAGGCTGTCTCTATGATTCGTGAGCGCTTCCCGCAGGCTCCTGCTAAGCGTGATGTGATTGGTCAGCTGCCGTCGTGGGTTTCGTGGGAGAGCATGCCTGCTGCTGAGTTTTCTCCGAGCCTGTGGCGTATCCCTGTGGGTATTGCGGAGGCTACGTTGGAGGCTTGTGCTTTCGAGCTGTATGAGGGTGAGCACGCCATGGTTGCGGGTAATCCGCGTTCTGGTAAGTCTTCTCTGCTGGTTGCGTTTGCTCGTCTGGTTTCTCGGGCGAGGGCTGCGGCGGAGCAGGCGGTGTCTGCGGCGTTGGCATCCGGTGACGCTGTCGCAGCGGAGAATGCACGCATGGATGCCGCTGAGGTTCCGGAAGTTTGGGCTGTCTTTGATCAGCGTTCCGGTCTGGTAAATGCGCCGGAGGGCGTTTTTGACCGGGTGTTTGAGAGCAAGAATGCTTCTGCTCAGGTGCAGGCGGCGTTGCAGGATGCCGCGGGCCCTGTGCTGTTGCTGATTGATGACGGTGACCGTGTAGATGACCCGATGAACGTTTTTGATGCCATCGTGAAGGGTGACTTCCCGGACGTTCACATTATTGCTACGGGTAAGCCGACTGATTTGCGTCCTTTGTATAGCCATTGGACGAAGGCTATTCGTAAGTTCCGTACTGGTGCTGTGGTTCAGCCGAATGTTGATACGGATATGGACATGTTCGGTTCTATTCCGAGGCGCGCCCCGGTTCAGCTGAG
>NZ_CALJRY010000326.1 GCF_937976295.1 uncultured Rothia sp.
ACCCCTCTCGATACGCAAAAAGTGACTTTCCGATTGAAAAGTAGAGCTTATCGTCGGAAAGTCACTCTCTGCACGTTTCACGGATGCGCCCGGCGCAGTAACCGGGGGTTATTAGACGAGGCGGGTCAGCCAGCCATGACGGTCCTCTACCGTACCGGTCTGAATGCCCACGAGCTCTTCACGCAGGCTCTTGGAAATCTCCCCAAATCCTTCGGAAGCCGCTGGAATCTCAAAATCAGCAGCCTTGAGCTTTCCAATAGGGGCAATGACCGCTGCGGTACCGCAGGCACACACCTCTGTAATATCGCCGGAGGCCACACCGTCACGCCACTCGCTGAGGGTGATGGGGCGTTCCTCAACGGTCATTCCGCGATCCTTCGCCAGCTGCAAAATTGAGGAACGGGTAACGCCCTCTAGAATAGTTCCGGTAAGTTCGGGGGTTACCAACTTATTCTCTTTACCGTAGATGAAGAATACGTTCATGCCGCCCAGCTCTTCAAGAGCATCGTTGCGGTGCGGGTCTTTGAAGATCACCTGTTTACAGCCGTTTTCTTCACCTTCAAGCTGGGCGATCATGGCGGCAGCATAGTTACCGCCGCATTTTGCGGTGCCAGTGCCGCCTTCACCAGCGCGGGCATACTTCGTGGACAGCCAGATATCCACCGGCTCGGGGGTGCCAAAGTAGTTACCGGCAGGCGACCCAATCACATGATATTCCACGTGACGAGCAGGGCGAACCCCCAGATATGCCTCAGTCGCAATCATAAACGGACGGAAATAGAACGCTTCTCCCTCACCGCTGGGAACCCATTTTTCATCCGCCTGCACCAGCTGTTTTAGGGATTCGATGAAGGTCTCTTCGGGCAACTGAGGCAGTGCCATACGATGCGCCGAGCGGTTCAGGCGCGCCGCGTTCTTCTCGGGTCGGAATGTCCACACTGACCCATCCGAATGACGGTAGCCTTTAATACCCTCGAAGATTTCCTGACCATAGTGAAAAACCGCAGCGGCGGGATCTAAGCTGAGCGGACCGTAGGCATGCACCCGCGCGTTCGACCATTCACCGCCGGTTTTATAATCACCGTTCCAGTCGATGCTGACCATATGATCCGTAAAATAGTCGCCAAACCCGGGGTCGGCAAGAATCTCGGCTCGGCGTTCGTCACTCGCGGGGGCGGGGTTCTTTTCACGGCTAAATTCAAGTGCCATGGTGTAATCCTATTCTGTCAATTCTCTCTGCCAATAGCATCGGCGGCGCGAACCTCAAGGTGGGAGGCAGAAGCGGCATCGCTTACGAAGCTCATCAGTGCGGCTTGTGACCACGCCAGCGGACGACGGGGCGGATGTGCCCGTTGCACATGTTTTAGAGTACCTGATGAATAGGCACAACGCACACGCAACCCACCGCCGCCCATATCGTGAAAATCGAAGGCGGGGCGTAAGCTGCCTCAGCCTTAACTAGCTTAGGAACCCTAAGACATCGTTACCAACTTCGTCGGTGCCTCGGGTGCGGGCGCCGTTGGCACGCATATCAGCCTCGACCGCATCCTCAATACGGACCGCCGTCGACTCATAGCCTAGGTGCCGCAGAAGCATTGCTCCCGCGAGGATTGCGGCGGTTGGGTTTGCTTTGTTCTGCCCCGCGATGTCGGGGGCGGATCCGTGCACGGGCTCGAACATGGAGGGGAACTCACGCGAGGGGTTCAGGTTGCCGGACGCGCTCAGGCCGATGCCGCCGGTGACAGCCCCGGCCTCGTCGGTGAGGATGTCGCCGAAAAGGTTGTCGGTGACGATGACGTCGAAGCGGCCCGGGTCGGTGACCATGTAGATGGTGGCAGCGTCGATGTGGCAGTAATCAACGCTCACGTCGGGGTACTCCTCCCCCACCTCGTCGACGATGCGGCGCCACATGTGCCCGGCGTTGACCAGGACGTTGTGCTTGTGGACGAGGGTGAGGTGCTTCTTGCGCGAGGCGGCCGCCTCAAAGGCGTAGCGCACGACGCGCTCGACTCCATAGGCGGTGTTGACGCTGACCTCGGTCGCGATCTCATGCGGGGTGCCCACGCGCACAGCACCGCCGTTGCCGCAGTAGAGGCCCTCGGTGCCTTCGCGCACGACGACGAAGTCGATGTCGCCGGGGTTGGCCAGGGGGCTGGGCACGCCCTCGTAGTACTTGGAGGGTCGCAGGTTCACGTAGTGATCGAGGGCGAAGCGCAGCTTGAGGAGCAGCCCGCGCTCGAGGACGCCGGAGGGCACGGAGGGATCGCCGACCGCACCCAGGAGGATGACATCGTGGCGCTTGATCGCCTCGAGGTCCTCGTCGGTCAGGGTGTCGCGGGTGGCGTGCCAGCGCTCGGCTCCCAGGTTGAAGTGGGTGGTGGAGTAGTCGATACCCTTGTCCGCCAGGACGCGGTCCAGGACCTTCAGGCCTTCGGGGACGATTTCCTTGCCGATGCCGTCACCGGGGATTACTGCGATGTTCAGTGTCATGACTCCATCTTCCCCCGCGCCTCCCCCACGCGTCCGCACGGGTCCAACCCGTGGTCTCTTTGGGCCGTGACGTCCCCCATAGACGAGGCCGGGGCCGGGAGGGCACACACGCTCCCCCGGCCCCGGCCGCGATAGATGCGGATCAGATCCACGCACCCGAGGATGCGAAGTAGTACCAGCGGCCGTCGATCATCTGCCAGCCGGTGACCATGTGGCCATCACCCGCGAAGTAGTACCAGGTGACGCCAATGTGCTGCCAGCCGGTGAGCATGGCGCCCGAGGGAGCCAGGTAGTACCAGCTACCGGCGTGCTGCCAGCCGGTGAGCATCGCGCCGGAGGCGGAGAGGAGGTACCAGGTGCCGTCGACCTGCACCCAGCCGGTCGCCATCACGCCGGTCGCGGGATCCAGGTAGTACCAGGAGCCGTCCTTGACCCAGCCGCTCACGCGAGCACCGTAGGCGTTGTAGTAGCTCCATTTGCCGTCCTGGAGGTCCCAGCCGGTGACCATCATGCCCGCCGAGTCGAAGCGGTAGGTAGCGTCACCAATCGTGATGGTCTGGTTGGTCGCGTAGCTGGAGTCCTCCAGCTGCCACTTCCAGCCCGAGCCGGTGTTGACCCAGTGCGCGGGGGTGACCGCGGGGGCGGGCTCAGGGGTCGGCTGCGGGTCCGGGGTGGGCTG